>URTA01000106.1 GCA_900550645.1 uncultured Porphyromonadaceae bacterium | reverse complement strand
GGAATCAGCCCTTTTTCCTTGCCGCCTCCCTGAAATGTTTAGCGGACAGTAATAGTCTGAAATTTACTTGTGGATGAATTTCTTGCCGTTGCGGATATAGACGTTGCCGGGGACAAGCGTTTCGGCTTTCCTTCCGGACAAATCGTATGCAGTGCCGTCTTGCTCCGTTTCGCCGAGCGATACGCTTCCGATTCCGGCATACGGGAAATCGATGGTTTCTATGTAGTTGGAGAAAAAGTCCCACCCTGGCGCGGATAGGTATTTCTCGCGTGTCCCAACCGGGATGTATACCGGCATTGCCGCGTCGAGTGAGGTGAACGGGTTGCTCTCGTCATACATTCCCTTGGTGCAGACAGGCGGCTCCCCTGCCATGCAATAGATGCTCTCCAGACCATAGCACAAGTTGAACACATTGTTCCCGATTTTCTTCAAGGATGGCGGCAGGACTATGGTTTTTAATTTGTCGCAGCCCTGAAATGCGTCCTGTCCGATGGTCTCTACTGTCGGCGGAAGGTCGATGTGGTCAATCGCTGTACTGTCGTATGCAAATTCGCCGATGACAACCGCATTGCGAGGCACATTGACCGTTGTCAGCGAGGAGCAGCTGCCAACGACCTGCCTCGGCACAAACGCCAGGTTGTCTGGCAAATGGACTTCGGCCAGCTCCCAGCTGTTATAAAACTGGCTTCCTTCGGGGCAGAGATAGCAGTTGTCGGGCAGGATAGCCGTTTTGAGCTTTGACCCTGCAAATGCCATGCAGCCAAGGTATTCGAGCGATGCGGGGAAATTTATGCCGGTGATTTTGTCGCGGTAAAATGCACCCTCGTCAATGCACTTCACCGATTCGGGCAAGTGGATGCTCCCTGTAAGCCCCTGGCATTGGTAGAATGTCTGGTCGCCGATTTTCTCAAGGTTGTCCCCGAATTTCAGCTGGTCTGTGGTCAGCCGGATGCAATCGGTGAATGCCGACGTCCCTATTATCCGCAGTGATGCTGGAAAATTCACTTCGGTCAGTGTGGTGGCGTATGCAAACGCGAACTCGCCGATTTCGGTTATCCCTTCCGGAAGCACCATTTTCTCGAGCCAGATGGTGGATATTTGGAGGGTCCCCCAGTCCACTTGCTCGTCAGTGTGGAAAAACGCATTGTCAGGGATAATGTTGTTTTCGACGGATGCCTTGCCGAGGTCGATTACTTTCAGTTTTCCGTTGAAAGAGCTGCTCCATAGAGTGTTGAAGTCTGCGTCGTTTATCGGGCCTTCCACGTGGAGCGCGTCAATCAGGTTGATGTTGTCACCCAGCAGCTCCGCCAGTTCGCCGCCACGAGAGGTCTTGACAGAGATTTCCAGCGGCTCGGCATCATTAGACTCGGTGCGCTGCCGGCATTTGTAATGCAGCGTGGCTGCTGCATTGTCTGCCGACTGGAATGAAGCCGGGCGGCTCTGCAGAAGCATCGGCTGCACATCCATGTACGGCATCTCATCTTGGGCAATTACACTCGCTGTAACACAGAGTATTACGGCAATGTTTGCGAATAGTCTGTTCATAGTATCCTGTTTTTTGCGAAGTTACGCAAAAAAACAGTTCGCCGCAAGCCCGTCGGCTGTTATTTGTTCGAGTGCAAGGTATTTTGTACCTTAGCGGTATGAAAACGATGCGTGTGAAACGGTGGTTTGTTGCGGCGGTGTTGTGTGTGGCGTGTGCGGTCAGCGCGTTTGCCGTGAATGGTCGGCTTCAGCAGTCGTTGGATTCGCTGGCGCGTGTATGCGATGCGCGTATAGGCGTGGCTGTCGTGCGTGGCGATACGGTGGTCGCGGAGGTGCGCGGCAGAGAACTGTTCCCGATGTCAAGCGTGTTCAAGCTGCCGCTTGCATTGGCTGTACTCGACTCGATGCAGCGGTCGGGGGTGTCGTTGGACGATTCTGTCACGCTGCGCCGCGAGGAACTGCGAGAAGATACGTGGAGTCCGATGCGCGAACAGTTGGCTGGCGGACGTTTGTCGGTGACCGTCGGCGAACTCATCGGCTATGCCCTCGTGCAGAGCGACAACAATGC
>URTA01000105.1 GCA_900550645.1 uncultured Porphyromonadaceae bacterium | reverse complement strand
CAACGAGCGCGTGGTCAAGACACTCGACCGCCTTGGCTTCAAGGAGGGTGAGATGATTGAGTCGAAGATGGTGACACGCTCCATAGAGAATGCGCAGAAGCGTGTAGAGGAGAACAACTTCGGCATCCGCAAGCGTCTGGTGGAATATGACGATGTGATGAACGCCCAGCGCAAGGGCGTGTACGGCCGCCGCCAGAATGCCCTCAAGGGCGAGCGTATCGGCACTGACATCGCCAACATGATACTGGAAGTGTCACAGGAGCTTGTCAGCACAAAATACGAGGGCGGTTTCGCCGAGTTTGACGAGAACGTGCGCAAGTCGCTGGCTCTCGAAAGCCCCTTCAATGAGGAGGAGTACAACAAGCTCGATGCTGCCGAGATGACAGAACGCCTTGCTGAGGCCGCAATGGCAAACTACCGCCGCAAGAAAGACAAGATTGCCCAGTCGGCAGTGCCGTACATCCGCGAGTTTGTCGAGGAGAAGAATGCTTCCGGCCTGGTGGGCATGCCTGTCACCGACGGCCGCCGCGTGTTCAACATACGAGGCGACATCAAGGAGGCTTACGACACCGAATGCGTATCGCTCACCAAGGCTTGGGAGAAGGCAGTGCTTCTGTCTTCGATAGACAAGGCTTGGCAGGAGCAGCTCCGCGAGATGGACGAACTCCGCAAGTCGGTGCAGAACGCTTCTTACGAGCAGAAAGACCCGCTGGTAATATACAAGCTCGAGGCATACGAGCTGTGGAAGAAGATGCTCTGGGACATGAACTCCAAGGCTGTCGCCACTCTCATGCGCGGACACCTCGCCGTGCCGGACTATGAGGAGGCAAAGGCCGCCGAAGCCGCACGCGCCGAGGAGATGGAGCGCAAGCGCAAGCAGCAGGAGATGATGCAGAGCTATTCGCAGGCCACCATGACCAACCCCTACGCCAACTACAGCACTACCCGCGACACTTATCCCGGCGAGAGTGCGCAGCGTCAGGCGGCAATGAACACCAACCGTGGCGAATCGTCTGCTGCTCGCCAGCCCAAGAAAGCCGCGCAGAAGGTGGGCCGCAATGACCCATGCCCCTGCGGTTCTGGCAAGAAGTACAAGAACTGCTGCGGCAGAAACTGAACATAATTAACTTTTCATAGGTTTGTGTCCGGAGGCGAGGTTTGTTAATTGTTTACACGCCTCCGGACATTTTTTCTTGATATGCGGACATGAAAGAGATACTTGGTTTTCTGTGGGAATTGCAGCGCAACAACAACCGCGAATGGTTTCACGCCAACAAGCCGCGCTATGACGAGGTGAAGCGGCGCATCGACGACCTTGCCATGCGCCTGATTGCCGCTGTTGCTGCCGTTGACCCAGAGGCGGCTATGCTGACCCCTCGCGACTGCACGTACCGCATATACCGCGACACGCGCTTCTCAAATGACAAGACCCCGTACAAGACCCATATCGGCATATTCATCAATCCCCCGGGCGGCAAGAAGAGCCTCACCTGCGGCTATTACCTGCATCTCGAGCCGGGCAAGTCGTTCTTTGCCGCCGGCACGATATGCCTCCCCTCGCCGGTGATACGTGCGATACGCCGTTCCATTTACGACAACGTGGACGAGTACCGCTCCATAGTGGAAGACCCGCAGTTCACAGCCCTGTTCCCGAGGGTGGGGGAGAACCCTGTCAAGACTGCGCCGCAAGGCTTCCCGAAAGACTGGGAATATATCGGGCTGATACGTCCGCGAGACTACATGGCGAGCAGCGACGTTCTGCCTGATGCCAGCCTCGACGGCGACCGCTTGCCAGAGATGCTGATGGACTACATCCGCCAGGCGTACCGCTTCAACCGCTTCATGAACTATACCATCGAGGATTTCACCTGAATGTGCCGTATGCGGCATGTCACGTCGGCATAAAAATAGTTAACCATAGTGGTTGCCACGGGAATTATGGCTATATTTGCCATCGATAATATGGGAAACACGTAAGTCCTCAGCCCGAATCAAGAGGGTGCAGGATTGCATCTCCCGGGTGTTTCTTTGTCTGAAAAACAAAACGGTCTGCCGGGAGGACTATGGAAACTATTATGCACAAACTTACCGTTTTGGCAGCGGCGATTGCACTGTTCGTTCCTGCCATTCAGGCGGAGACCCTCACACCGGGTGCCCCGACTGACTTCACCGTGACTTTTGACTACAACGGCGGCTCGCCGATTATCAAGGGCTCGTTCAAAGCCCCTACAACAAGCTACAGCTGGTCTGACCCCCAGCCTATCACCGAAATCGGCAAAATCGAGGTGACTCGCGGCTGCTATGAGGTCGGAGAAAGCGATCTGCCCATCTACTCCGTGACTTCTCCACAGCCCGGCGCGCAGTTCGAGTTTACAGACTATTACTGTCCGCTAAACATTTCAGGGA
>URTA01000104.1 GCA_900550645.1 uncultured Porphyromonadaceae bacterium | reverse complement strand
GAGATCTAGTACGGTCTCGTGGGCTCGGAGATGTGTATAAGAGACAGGGGCAAGATTGCGGAGACATCGCCTGACCTTAAGATAGTGAACTGCGCAGCAGGCATCAAGCTGTCGGAGGGCACTCACGGCGGACCGCGAGGCTACGACCCGCATATATGGGTCTCGGTGCGCAATGCCCGGCAGATGGCTCGCAACATGTATGACGCGCTCGTGGAGCAGTATCCCAAGGACAAGAAGTATTTCAGCGAGAGGTATGCTGCGCTCGACCGCGAACTGGTGCAGCTCGACTCTACGCTGACCGCAATGCTTGCCCCGTGCCGGGGTGCAGCGTTTGTCATCAAGCATCCGTCGCTAACATACTTTGCCCGCGACTACGGGCTGAACCAGGTGACAATAGAGATGCAGGGCAAGGAGGCGAGTCCGGCGCAGATGCGCGAGAGGCTCGATGCCGCCGGCAAGGCTGCTCCTGTCGTATTCTTCATCGAGAAGGGGCATGACAGCGCAGCTGTGGTCAACCTGGCGGAGAGCATGAACTTGCCCACTGTGGAGATTTCATTGCTTGACTATGAATGGAAAGACAATCTGCTCGCTGTGGCAAGAGCTGTCGCTCGGCAGTCAGCTGATAGAGCTGTCGCAGGTAAGTAAGCGGTTTGGCGGCAAGACCATAATCCCACCGTCAGACCTGGCAATACGCACCGGCGATTTCATGGCCGTCTCCGGCCCTAACGGCGGCGGCAAGACCACGTTTCTGCGCCTGTTGTTGCGCCTTATCAAGCCGTCGGGCGGCGAGGTTGTGTATTATAACGGAGGGGGCGACCGCGTCAGCAGCATACCCATAGGCTACCTGCCGCAGAAAAGCAGTCTCGACACCCATTTCCCGATAACCGTAGGCGAGGTGGTGCGCTCGGGGCTTATCGCCCCGCCGTCGCTGCGCCGCCGAGATGCTGCTGCCCGTAAGGCTGATGACGAGGCTATGGCTGATGTCATGGAGTTTTTCGGCCTCGAGAGGCTTGGCGGCAATGTGCTTGCCGACCTTTCAGGAGGGCAGGTGCAGCGTGCGTTGATAGCACGCGCACTCGTCTCTCGCCCCTCGCTGATAGTCATGGATGAGCCGCTGTCATACCTTGACGACGAGTACGGCCGGCGGCTCTGCGAGATGCTCGCCTCGTTGCGCGGCAGGGCGACGGTCATCGTCGTCAGCCATCAGATGGCGGCTATCGGCGAAATCGCCACGCGCCGCATCGTGATAGACCATAAACTGACAGAACTAT
Source organism: uncultured Porphyromonadaceae bacterium (assembly GCA_900550645.1). Lineage (GTDB taxonomy): Bacteria > Bacteroidota > Bacteroidia > Bacteroidales > Muribaculaceae > Lepagella. The sequence continues at coordinate 1,491 of URTA01000104.1, read as the reverse complement.
GATACTCAACTGGATATGGATAGCCTTCTTCGCCATAGCCTTCCTCATGGCGGTGGGGCAGACCGTGTTCTGCGGCAACCTCGACATCTGGTCGGAGATTATTAACAGCTCGTTCTCGCAGGCGGCGTTTGCCTTTGAGATTTCCCTCGGACTGACCGGTGTGCTGACGCTGTGGCTCGGCATAATGAAGATAGGTGAGCGCGGCGGTGTCATACAGTTTTTCGGCCGCTTGATAAGCCCGTTTTTCTCGCGCCTGTTCCCCGGCATACCCAAGGATCATCCCGCCATGGGCGCGATATTCATGAACATATCCGCCAATATGCTCGGTCTCGACAATGCCGCCACCCCGATGGGACTGAAGGCAATGCAGCAGATGCAGTCGCTCAACCCCAAGAAGGACACAGCCACGGATGCCATGATTATGTTCTTGGTACTCAACGCCTCCGGGCTGTGCCTTATTCCTATAAGCATCATGATGTACCGGGCGCAAGGCGGGGCTTCCAACCCGACTGACGTATTCATACCGATACTGATAGCCACCTCCGTGGCAACGCTTGTCGGGCTGACCGCGCTGTGCATCAAGCAACGCATACGCATGGACAGGGTGCTGGTGACGTGGCTGCTGTCTATAGCCGCCGCAGTCGCCCTGATAGTTTGGTTCTTCTCGTCGCTCCCCTCCGACAAGGTGCAGGCATACTCCACATTCGGCGCAAACGTGATACTGTTCGTTGTCATAATCGCGTTCATCTGTGCCGGCATACGCAAGAAAATCAACGTCTACGACACTTTCATCGAGGGGGCAAAGGAAGGGTTCAAGACCGCAGTGATGATAATACCTTATCTCGTGGCGATACTCGTCGGCATCGGCATGTTCCGCGCCTCGGGCGCGTTGGACGCATTCACCGGCTGCGTGGAGCAGCTTGTGGCATGGTGCGGCGGCGACACGCAATGGGTAGGGGCATTGCCGACCATGCTCATGAAGCCGTTGAGCGGTTCCGGCTCATGCGCTCTGATGCTCGACGTGATGAAGACGCAGGGCGCGGACGCATTCGTCAGCCAGCTTGCCGCCACAGTGCGCGGCAGCACTGACACCACATTCTACATCCTTGCCGTATACTTCGGCTCAGTCGGAGTAGCCAAGACACGCTATGCTGCCGGCTACGCCCTGCTTGCCGATGCAGTCGGCGCGGTCGCCGCAATCGTCGTCGCGTACTTCTTCTTCACTTGAAGCAGGGACACCTCCGAGTACTCTGAGTTCTCTGAGATCTCGGAGGTGGCATAAGCAAGAGGGCTGCGACGTATTGCGCAGCCCCGAATAGATTTCGCTTGGTTGAAGGTCAGATGCTTACTCTTCAGCCGGCTTGGGAGTGAATTTCAGCGTGTTTGCCTTGTTGAACAACGTGACAAAGGCTGTATCCCATGGTTCTTCGTCTTCAAGTATTACTGTCCGCTAAACCACAAAGAGGCATACCCAACTTCTTGAAAAGCAGA
>URTA01000103.1 GCA_900550645.1 uncultured Porphyromonadaceae bacterium | reverse complement strand
AATTTTTACCCCGTCCAACTTTTGGGGTGCAGTTCAGGCACGCCGTGTCCCTACCAAGCCGGGAATCACGACAAGGGCGAGGCTGGATTAGGGTTTGGAGAGGACGCGGGGGAGGAGCGTGCGGGTGCAGTCGGCGAAGCGGACGGTGTAGCTGTCGGCGTCTTTGTCGTATGCCTCGACTGTGCCTTGTCCGAAGATGCGGTGCCGGACGGTGTCGCCTACGGCGAACTGTGCCGCTGTCGTGCCGTAGACATCGGCGTTGAGCGCCGCTACGGCGGCTTGCGTGCTGCTGTAGAGGGTGTCGCGTGGCGTGCCGTGGCGCGTTACGGTCTCTTCAGGCATCTCGTAGAGGAAGCGTGAGGGGAATTTGAGTGCGCCGCTGTCGTTGAGGAAACCTTCCGACTCGTACATGCGCAGCTGCTGCATGGCGCGCGTCACTGCCACGTACATTAGCCGGCGTTCTTCTTCCTCGCCTTGCTGCCTCCGCTCGCGTATGGTGCGGTGCGAGGGGAACGTGCCTTCGGTCAGCCCGATGATGATGACCCTCAGGAACTCGAGTCCCTTGGCCTGGTGTATGGTCATCATGCGCACTGCGTCGCTGGTGTCGCGGTCGTCTGGCTCGTGAGTGTAGAGGGCTATGTCCTGGAGGTACATGGTGAGCGATGGCACTTCTTCGGACTCGTGTGTCGTCTCGTAGTCGCTCATCTGGCGCATCAGCTCGGAGAGGTTTTCGAGTCGTTCTTCCTCCTCGTCGTTGCGGAGCATGTCTGTGTATCCGCTGCGGGTGAGTATGAAGTCGGCGATTTCGGAGACGGGGCTAACCTCGCGGCGCAAGCGTGCCTCTTCGATCAGGGCGATGAAGCGGCGCAGGTGCGCGGAGTTGAAGGGTTTCTCGCTGCTGTGGTTCTTGAGCGTCAGGTACAGCGATGTGCCTTCGCTCTGGGCGAGGTCGCGCAGCTTGTCGAGCGACACTTTCCCGAACTTGCGTGAGGGTGTGTTGACGATGCGTTCAAACGCCATGTCGTCGCCGTTGTCGATGACGCGCAGGTAGCTGAGTATGTCCTTTATCTCGCGCCGCTCGAGGAATTTCACGCCGCCCCATACTGTGTATGGTATCTTCAGGCGCACCAATGCCCTTTCGATTTCTGCGGAGATGAACGATGAGCGGTAGAGTATTGCGAAATCGCCATATGCTGCGCCTTTCTCTACCGATGTCTGTATGTATTCGGCTATCGCCTTGACCTCGTCTGCGCGTGAGGAGAAATGGAAATGTTCGGGGAGGTCCCCGGCCGGGAGGTCTGACCACAGGTCTTTCGGTATGCGGTCTTTGTTGTGCGCGATTATGGCGTTTGCGACTGCGAGTATCTGCGGCGTTGAGCGGTAGTTACGGTCGAGTATGACAGTATGGTCGGCCTTGAAGTCCACGAACATGCGTGGCGATGCGCCGCGCCATTCGTATATGGCCTGGTCGGGGTCGCCGACTACGAAGAGGTTGTTGTGAAACGAGGACAGGAGGTATATCAGCTGCCAGTCGTCGGAGCTGCAGTCCTGCGCCTCATCGACCATGATATAGTTCAGCCGCTCGGTCCATTTCTTGCGGGCTTCGGGGAAGTTGCGCAGTATGTAGATGGTGAAGTACTGCAGGTCGTCGTAGTCGAGAGCGTACTGCTTGAGCTGCAAGCGGAGGAAGCGGACAAAGGGGTCTTGCGCATCGGGGTTGCAGTCTGGCAGCAAGTTCTTGAGTATATAGCCTTCAGCATCCGCACCTTTCATCTTGCCGATGTCGCCGAGGAAGCGTTCAGCGGTGGTCTTGCGGCGGTCTATGCCGTATTCCTGCATAACCTGCCGGGCGAGCTGGCGAGCGTCCTCGGGGTCGAGGATTGTGAAGTTCTTGGGATAGCCGATGCGGTATATCTCGCTGCGCAGGAATTTGGCACAGAATCCGTGTATGGTGCAGATAAAGTCGTTGACCACACCGCGCTCTACCATTCGGCTGATGCGGCGGCGCATCTCGGAGGCGGCTTTGTTGGTAAACGTCATGCAGAGTATGTTGCCCGGGGCGATGCCGATTTCGTTGACGATGAACGCATACCGGTGAGCCAGCACGGTGGTCTTGCCCGAACCTGCGCCAGCGACAATGCGCACACGCCCCTCTGTGGTGGTGACGGCTTGCAGCTGGCGGTCGTTGAGCTGTGACATACTCGGTTATCCTCCTTACTGTTACTGACGCATGATGAGGGCTGTGGCGAGTGCGGAGATGCCCTCCTCGCGTCCCTCGAATCCGAGCCGCTCGGTGGTTGTGGCCTTGACGGACACGCGGTCAACGCTGACCGCCATGCACTGCGCCAAGGCTGCACGCATATCCTCTATATGCGGGGCGAGCTTGGGTGCTTGCGCCACTATCGTGACATCGGCGTTGGAAATCTCCCACCCCTCGCGGCGCAGCAGGCTGCACACGTCGGCGAGGAGCAGCTTGCTGTCGATGCCCTTGTATGTATCATCGCTGTCAGGGAAATGTCGGCCTATGTCGCCGAGAGCGGCTGCGCCGAGCAGCGCGTCGCAGAGTGCGTGTATCGCCACATCGGCATCGCTGTGACCGAGCAGACCGAGCGTATGGTCAATGCGCATGCCGCAGAGCCACAGCTCGCGCCCCTCCACGAGACGGTGAACGTCATATCCGAGACCTGTGCGTATATCCATGGCGTGTATCAACGGCGGCGTTTGCCGAGCAGGTCTTGCAGACCGTCCATGTCAAACGAGAGTGTGAAACGGAGTGTCTGGTCGAGCGGCGAACTCTGCGCGGTGGCAAGCATGTACGAGGCATCGAGACGGACTACGTTGAGCGAGAAGCCCGCACCGAAGCCGAAGTAGCTGCGGCCGCCCTTGTTGGGATGCTCGTAGTTGTAGCCGAGGCGAGCGAAGAACTGCCTGTCTCTTATACACATCTCCGAGCCCACGAGACCGTACTAGATCTCGTAT
>URTA01000102.1 GCA_900550645.1 uncultured Porphyromonadaceae bacterium | reverse complement strand
CGGAAGAGGAAGCTGCTCGCGACCTGCGCTACGCCTTTCTCCGTGAAACAGCGCAAATGCTCGGCGCCCAGATCGCGCTGGCACACCATGCGGACGACAACGCGGAAACGGTGCTCTTAAACTTCGTCCGCGGGACGGATCTGCGCGGCCTGTGTGGTATGCGGCCCAAGCAGGGCGACATTGTCCGCCCGTTTTTGGAGCAGACGCGAGAAGAGCTCGTCACCTATGCGCGCGCTCGCAACATCCCGCATGTCGAGGATCACACGAACGCGGACCCGAACGCCGCCGCACGGAACTACCTGCGGCTTGAAATTCTGCCGCGGCTCAGGGAGCTCAATCCCCGCGCGCCTCAGCATATCGCCACAACGGCGCGTTCATTGACTGCGCTCGACGATGCGCTTGAGCAGGCGGCGGAAGCCGCACTTTCCCATGCAAAAGCGCAGGACGGCGGTATTTCGCTGTCGCTGGACTGCTTTCTTGCCGCCGATGAAGTCGTGCAGCCACGTATCCTGCTGCACTTGGCCGACGCGCTCGGCCTCGGGCGCAAGGACATCGGGCGCAAGCAGCTCGACGCGATCTGCGCCCTTGCACAGAGAGGCGGCAGCGCCGAGCGGCGCTATACGCTGCCGCAGAGCGCGACTGTCCGCATCGCGGACGGCGCGCTGACGATGGCGTTCTCCCCCGCCGCGCTGCCAAAGGCGGCGCTTGTTGAAAACGTTCCCCTCCCATGGGGCAATTTCGAGCTGACGCTGCTGCATAAGCCCGACGGCGAGGGCATTTCGCTCCGCGTGCCGGAAGACGGTGAGATCATCACCGTCGCCCCGTGCGACTTGAACGCGCGCTTAATGCTTCAAGGCGCGAACGGCGCGCGCAGCGTCAAGCGGCTGTGCATCGGTGTACGCAGTGTTACATTTTTGTGAAATCTTGAGGGCTATAGCACGAGACCCAAATTATTATTGCTAACTTTGTGGCTAATACAGATACACTGCCTCATGGACATCTCTGCAAGAAAAAAATACTTTTGGCTGCTCGCAGCCATTGTTTTCGTGTTTCTATTCCTGTTTCTCGGCCTGTCGCCGTTCAACACCAAGGGAGAGCCGCGAGAAGCCGTTGTTGCTGTCTCCATGCTTAACCAGGACAACTGGATACTGCCAGTCAACAACGGCATCGACATGGCGTACAAACCGCCGTTGTTCCACTGGTGCATCGCCGCAATATCGTCCGTCACAGGTGCGGTGACAGAGTATACATCGCGTATGCCGTCGGCACTTGCCCTCGCAGCAATGGCACTTGCCGGCTTTGCGTTTTATGCCAAGCGGCGCGGTGTGCAAGTGGCGTTCATCGCTGCGCTGATTACGCTGACCAATTTCGAGGTGCACCGCGCCGGGACAAACTGCCGCGTTGACATGCTGCTGACAGCGTTCCTGGTCATTTCTCTCTACCTATTATATAAGTGGTGTGAACGAGGGATGAAAGGCGTGCCGTGGAGCGGGATACTGTGCCTTAGCGGCGCATTCCTGACCAAAGGTCCGGTAGGCATGCTGCTGCCGTGCCTCGTAATTGCGGTTTTCCTGCTGATACGCGGACAGCGGTTTGTTGAGATACTGTGGAAGCTGACATGCATCGCCCTTGCCTCATGCGTGCTGCCGCTGCTGTGGTATGTCGCAGCATACCGGCAAGGAGGTGACGAGTTCCTGCAGCTCGTACTGGAGGAAAATGTGCTGCGCTTCCTCGGCAAGATGACATACAGCTCGCACGAAAACCCGGTGTACTACAATTTCCTGACCGTGATGTCCGGCTTCCTGCCCTATACGCTCATGGCACTGTTGTCAATGTTCACATTGAACTACAGACACCGCATCACCGCCAAGCCCCGCCAGTGGTGGACACGCTTCAAGGCATACATACGCAAAATGGATGACACAAGGCTGTTCACGCTGCTCAGCATCGTCGTTATATTCGTGTTCTACTGCATACCGAAAAGCAAGCGAAGCGTATACTTGCTCCCGACATACCCGTTCATAGCATATTTCCTGGCGGAATACATATTGTGGCTCGTGCGCACGCGGCCGGGCGTAGTGAAATCATTCGGATACATAATGGCGGCATTGTCGCTCATAGTCGGCGGAGCGTTCATTTACCTCGGCTGCGGAGGGTCCGTGGATTTCCTCTTCAGCGGCAAACATGCAGCGCAGAACATGGAGTACGCACAGTCTATTGCCGACTCGTCACGCCACTTGCTGTCAGGCGGGCTTGTGCTGCTGATGCTGGCAACGGCCCTTTCATACATTATAATATACACCAGGCAAAAGCTCGATGGCAAAGGCTGCCGCTGGATGTTTGCCGTTGTCATCACGCTGTTCATGGCATTTGACGGCGTGTTTGCCCCGGCAATAATGGAAGTCAAGACCGACAAGCCGGTTGCAGAACGCATAGCGGAAATAGTGCCGCAAGGCAAGCTGTACTCCTGCCACAAGAACCAGACCTCGGGCAATCCGATGCGGCAGTTCACCGTCAACTTCTACCTCGGCGACCGCGTAGTGCCGTTTGATGCGGAGAAGCCCGCGACGGGCTACCTGATAGCCGGCGAGGAAGAGGCGGCAGAATTCTCATCAACACACCCGGGCTATGCGCTGCAGCTGGTATTCGACAGCGGACACCATAGCTGCGACGACCGCAAAATACTGCGTCTGTACCGCTTCAGCAAAGAGCAGCTCAATTAGCAGCGAAAAACACGACCACGAACAACACTGACAATCAGCGTATTAAAAATAAAATGAAATTTTCTCCCCGAAAAATTTGGTCAGGTCGGAAATAAGCAGTAATTTTGCAACGTCAAAAGGCAAAGAGATGCCTTGAAAGACGACAACGATGCCTTGTGGTGTAATGGTAGCACACCGGATTCTGGTTCCGTTTGTGAGGGTTCGAGTCCTTCCAAGGCAACATGGCGAAAACAGGAATTTGCCTCCCTGTTTTCGTTTATGTATTTGAGTGATACATAGGCGGTTGCAAAAACGCCGCTTTTAGGTTTTCCCGCCGAAAACCTGCTGTTCACACGGCAATCCCGGGCAAATGTGCAGTCGAATGTGCAGTGGGGATGCAATCTTCAGGTTCAACTCTAAATCTGGAGTATCATGGCGAAAATAACATTGCGTTTTGCAAACAAAGGCAAACAATTTTGTCTTTGCGCCCTCGTTTCGGGGCAGAAAATCCGCCACTACAAAGTGG
>URTA01000101.1 GCA_900550645.1 uncultured Porphyromonadaceae bacterium | reverse complement strand
TGCCGCGCGGCATTTACATCGTCCGCGCCGGCTCTTCGACACGCAAGGTAATGATGTAAACGTCTAAGCGATATGCCAACACAAGAGGAGCGCAGCCGACAGTCGGTTGCGCTCCTTTTGTATGTCCAAGAAACGGTGCGTCAGATTGATAGGCGGCGCAGCGTGTTGAGCAGCTCGCGGTTGATGGGCTTGTCGTTCTTGATGGCCTTGGTGAACGGCACATAGACTATCTCGTCGTTCTTGATGCCTATCATCACGTTGCGCTGGTCGTCGAGCAGCGCGTCCACAGCAGCCGCTCCCATGCGCGAGGCTATTATGCGGTCGTATGCCGAGGGAGAGCCGCCGCGCTGCAGGTGTCCCAGTATGGTGACACGCACGTCATAGCCCGGGAACTCGTTTTTGACACGCTCTGCCAGCCCCATTGCGCCGCCGGTGATGGGAGATTCTGCCACGAGGACTATCGATGAGTTCTTGGATTTGCGGAAACCGTTCTGTATCAGTTCGGCGAGCTGGTCGGCCTGTGTGGAAATCTCGGGGATAATGGCCGCTTCCGCGCCAGAGGCGATCGCGCCGTTCAGGGCGAGGAAGCCGGCATCGCGTCCCATTACCTCGATGAAGAACAGCCGCTCGTGGCTCGTTGCTGTGTCGCGTATCTTGTCAACACACTCGATTATAGTGTTCAGAGCTGTGTCGTAGCCGATAGTCGAGTCTGTGCCGTACAGGTCATTGTCGATAGTTCCGGGCAGTCCGATTATCGGCAGCTGGTATTCGTTGCCGAATATCCGTGCGCCAGTGAGCGAGCCGTCGCCGCCGATTACTACCAGCGCGTCGATCTCGTGACGTCGCAGTACGTCGTATGCGCACTGCCGTCCCTCTACGGTCTCAAATTCCTTGCAGCGTGCGGTCTTGAGTATAGTGCCGCCGCGCTGTATGATGTTGCTGACGTTCTGTGTGGAGAACTCCTCGATTTCGTCGGTTATCAAGCCTCGGTAGCCACGGTATATGCCGAATACGCGGAATCCGGAGTAGATCGCGCTGCGGGTGACGGCGCGTATTGCCGCGTTCATTCCCGGCGCGTCGCCGCCGGAGGTTAGTATTCCGATTGATTTGATGTGTGACATGTCTTTTCCTGTTTATCGTTGGTCAATATAGTGTATGTCTATTGTGTTAATGCTGTTGGCGTGCGAAATGTTCCGCCGCTGTGCCGTTAATGCGCGGTGCTGTCTGCCGGGGCGGCTTGCGGCGGTGTTTCCGCTGGCAGCTGCTGCGAGGGAGCCGGGACTTTGTCCCGTTTTTTCGGCACATCAGCTGCTGGCGGCGATGCCGGGGCTGGGCGTGCCGGCACGGCAATTGTGCCCTGCTGTTCAGGCATCGGCGCGTTGGGCATTACCATGCGAGTCTCCACCTCAATGGCTGTGTCGCTGTCAGCGTTGCCTCCCGAGCTGCCGCATGAGACGCATACGGCAAGGGGCAATATTGCTATGGCTATTGTTCTCATCGTGTACTCTCAGATATTTCAGGCGCAAAAGTAGCAAAATCCCCTCTTTTATTCAAAAAATTCCCTAATAAAGAAACTCAGCAAAGAACAAATTTTGTTCATGAGCCGTAGACTGACTAATTTTGCAACAAAATTCATTACTATGAGAACTTCGTGCATCAACAATATAGACAGCATCGTCTTTGACCTTGGCGGTGTGATAATAGACCTGGATCGTGACGCGGCAGTGGATGCGCTTGTCGAGCTTGGTCTCGAACAGGCAGAGGAAATGCTCGACCCGTATGTACAGCGCGGGCCGTTCCTCGAAATGGAGACTGGCAAGATGACCGCCGCCGCTTTCTATGACTGTATCCACTTGATTATCGGCAACCGTGAAGTGTCTGATTTCCAGATACAGACGGCGTTCAACAAGTTTCTCGTAGACATACCGGCAGAGCGTCTTTCCGCCCTCCGTATGCTCCGCCGGCAGGGCTTCCGCCTGTTTGCCCTCAGCAATACTAACCCGGTAATGTACAATTCGTGGATTAACAAGGCGTTCCAGCGCGAGGGGCTGACTATCAATGACTATTTCGACGGCATCGTATGCTCATTTGAGGAGGGTATGTGCAAGCCCGACCCGGAGATATACAACCGTTTGTGCCAACGCTATGGTCTTACGCCCTCGCGCACGGCGATGCTCGACGACGCTCCCATGAACGTGGCAGCCGCCCGCCTTGCCGGCATGCGTGCTCTGCAGGTAGGGTATGACAAGGAGACGGATATGCTTGCGACCCTCAAGCTAATCAAGCACGGCTCAAGATGACACGCCGCATCGTCACCGTCGGCACTTTTGACGGTGTGCACCGTGGGCATCTCGCGGTCATCGGCACTCTCGCTCGCGAGGGTGCCGCGCGTGGTCTTACGCCCCTGTTGATATCTTTCTCCAACCACCCGCTGGAGGTTGTCGCACCCGGTCGTGTCCCGCAGATGCTGATGACGGCCCGTGAAAAGAGCGAAGCCCTGCGGCGCACCGGCATCGAGACAGTGCTGATGACGTTTGACCGTGACCTGTGTGACCTGACGGCGAGGCAGTGGATGCTGCGCCTGCGTGACGAGTACGCCATGGACTGCATGGTGGTGGGATATGACAACACATTCGGCAGCGACGGCCGCGGCATGAACCGCCAAACGTTCCTCAAAATGGGCGAAGGCCTCGGCATCGCGATGATACAGGCCGAGGAGTTGCCGGGCATCAGTTCGTCGGCAATCCGCAGTGCACTTGCTGCGGGCGACGTCTCCGCCGCCAACGAAATGCTTGGCTACCGCTATACTCTTGCCGGCGAGGTAATGCACGGGCGGCATCTCGGCACCTCCATCGGTTTTCCGACAGCCAACGTCTTGCTGCCGGCAGAGAAGGCGTTGCCAGCCACAGGCGTATACGCAGCCATGGCAGGCATCATTCCCGGCAGCAGGGAATATCCGGCAGTCGTCAACATCGGGCGGCGGCCGACAGTCGAGGAAGACGGCAAAATCATTCCCGAGGCGCATATAATAGGCTATGACGGCGGCGACTTGTACGGCCGTCAGCTGCAATTGTCACTTGTAAAGCGCATACGCGCTGAAAAGCGTTTTGACTCGCTTGACAGCCTGAAATCTGCCATCGCTGCAGATGTTGCAACTGCAAGGGAAATCGGAGCTGATTAAAAAAACAGCACGGCTCTTTCATTTAAGATTTGACGAAGGCGCAAAAGTCCCCAACCCGCGCCC
>URTA01000100.1 GCA_900550645.1 uncultured Porphyromonadaceae bacterium | reverse complement strand
TGCTCTTCAAGAAGTTGGGTGTGCCTCTCTGCGGTTTAGCGGACAGTAATAATTCCCATTAAAGCATGTTTGCATCTATCCCGCATGTGGATTTAATGCTAGCTTTTGGCGGCGTGATGCGATGTGTGCATTTGCAATGAAGTAACAATGTTAGTACATTGAGACTCGGCATTGTTTTGAGTGCTGAGAGGGCAGATGCAGGTGGTTCTTGTCAGTGGAGGAGGGGGAAGAGGTGCGGCTGAATAGCGGGGGCGGCGGCGTATTGGCTGATGCTTCGGTCGGGCTGGAAGTGACCGGTCTTGCCGCCGGCTTCGCGGACTATCAGTTCGCCGGCACATACGTCCCATTCGTGCAAGCCCATCTCCCAGTAGCCGTCGAGGATGCCGGCGGCGACGTAGCAGAGGTCCAGCGATGCCGCGCCGAGGCGGCGCAGCCCGCGCACGAGGGGCATCACTCGGGCGACGTTGTCGAGGTTGTTGTCCCTGGTCTCGGCTTTGTCTACGGGGAAGCCTGTGCTGACGACGGCACGGTCGAGGCGGTTGCACGCGCTGGCGTGTATCTCGCGGCCGTTGAGCTTCGCGCCTTGCCCGGATATTGCAGTGAACATCTCATCAAGGTAGGGGGCGTAGACCACTCCGCAGACGGTTTCGCCCCGGTAGCGTATGCCTATCGAGACGGCGAACAGGGGAAGCCCGGCGGCGTAGTTGGTGGTGCCGTCGAGCGGGTCAATCACCCATACCCATTCGGCGTTGCCGCTGTTGTCGCCTGACTCTTCGGCGAGGATGCCGTGGCTGGGGTAGTGGCGGCGGATTGCGTCGGTTATTGCCTGCTCTGACTCGCGGTCGGCGCGTGTGACGATGTCTGCTTCGCCGTGTTTCGTGCGGATGTCGAGGTCTGCGCGGCGAAAGTATTTCCGCTGTATCCGTGCTGCCTTGAGAGCCATTTCCATGGCTTGCTCGAGCATCGTCCTCACGTTGATGCGGGCTGTTCTGTGGTCGTTCATTATGAATGGCGTTCAGAATTCGAATCGCTCGAGTTTCATCTCTGCGAGGCTGCGCATTGCGCCGACGTGTTCGGCGAACACTGGCGATGCGCTGTGCGCGTCGAGGGCTTGCTGGTCTGCCCATGTCTCGCATATCATCATCACGTCGGGACGTGTGGCGGAGGTGAAGATGTCGTATGCTATGCAGCCGTTCTCGGTGACGGAGTGTGCTGTGAGGCGGCGTGCGTGGTCGAGTACCTGTTCGCGGTTTTCCGCGCTTACCTTGATGAAGCAGTTGAGTCGTATCATAGTGTGTTTTCCTTTAAGTCGTTTTACCTGATAACGTGCGCCGGGCGGCAATTGTTGCCGCCCTTGTGCGGTTTTATTTCTTCGGGCTGATCTTGCCTCGTCGCCGCATGGAGAACGAGGGATTCCATTTGTCGGCTATGATAAGGCCTCCGATGATAAATGCGCAGCCTACGTAGCCGATGAGGAATATGTGTTCGTCGAGGACGAAGTATGCCACGACCATGGTCACCATTGGCTGCATATAGATGTAGTTGCTGGCGGTTATCGGGCCGAGGGTGCGCATGACCTCGTTCCAGATGACGTATGCCAACGCTGAACACATTACGACAAGGAAGAGGAAGTTGAAGAGGAATTTCGGCTCTATCAGTATGCCGATGTGATACGGCTCTTGCTGCATGAAGAGCAGGGGCAGCGATGTCAGCACGCCGTACAGGAACAGCTTGCGTGTGATGAACATGCCGTTGTATACAGGTATCAGGTTTTTGGCGATGACGGTGTATATTGCCCATGCCAGTGAGGCGCAGATGGCGAGCAGGTCGCCGCCTGGGTGGAATTCAAATCCCTCCTTGTTGAGGATGACGCACGCCACGCCGAAGAAGGCCATTATTGAGCCGATTATTACGCCGCTCTTGATGCGTTGTCGGAATACTATGGCGAGCAGCAGCGTGGTGAACAGCGGCGAAATAGAGCCGAGCAGCGACACGTTGCCGGTTGATGTGTTGCCGAGGGCATAGTTCTCGAGTATGAAGTACAGGGAGCCGGCGCAGATGCCGCACACCATGAACTGCAGCTCGTGAGCCCACGAATTGGCGAACAGCTTTTTGAATGACAGGCAGAGCAGTATGACGTATGCTGCGGCAAACCGGTATGTGAACATCTCGACGGGGGTGAAGTCTCCTTCGTTCATCAGCACCTTGGTGCATACGAATGATGAACCCCATGCGCCCATTGTGACGAGTGCGCCGAGGTGTCCCAGCAGTTTCTTGCCTGAGGAATGTGCATTGATTGTTCCAGCCATAGTAAAAACGCGGGTTAGATTATTCAGTCTACAAAAGTACAACAAAAACTCCGAATGCGGAAATTTATCCGTAATGGGCGAGGTTTGTAGCGTCGTCGCGGTATGAAAAAATGAGGGGATGCCGCATGACATCCCCTCTATAGTCGGTTGTGAGTGTATTATCTTGATCAGATGATACCCTGTGCGAGCATAGCGTCGGCAACCTTCATGAAGCCGGCGATGTTAGCGCCCTTCATGTAGTTGATGTAGCCGTCAGCCTGCTTGCCGTACTTCACGCAGTTCTCGTGGATGTCGTGCATGATAGTGTGGAGGCGAGCGTCAACCTCTTCAGCAGCCCACTGGAGGTGTTCTGCGTCCTGAGACATTTCGAGGCCAGATACTGCAACACCACCTGCGTTGACAGCCTTGCCGGGAGCGTAGGGAACCTTGGCAGCGAGGAATGCGTCGATAGCCTCAGCCTGGCAGCCCATGTTAGAAACCTCGGCAACGAGCATAACCTTGTTGTTGATGAGGTTCTTTGCATCCTCAACACCTACCTCGTTCTGAGTAGCGCAGGGGAGTGCGATGTCCACTTTCTGCTCCCAGGGCTTGCGGCCTGCGAAGAACTGTGAACCGGGGAACTTGTCAGCGTAGGGAGCAACAACGTCGTTGCCAGATGCGCGGAGTTCGAGCATGTAGGCGATCTTCTCCTCGTTGAGGCCTGCGGGGTCGTAGATGTAGCCGTCAGGACCGGAGATAGTAACGACCTTGCCGCCGAGCTCAGTAGCCTTGGTAGCAGCGCCCCAAGCCACGTTGCCGAAGCCGGAGATTGCGATAGTCTTGCCCTTGATGTCAGTGCCGAGGTCAGTCAGCATATCCTGAACGAAGTAGAGAGCGCCGAAACCGGTAGCCTCGGGACGGATACGGCTGCCGCCGAATGACATGCCCTTGCCGGTGAATGTACCTGTGTTCTCACGAGCGAGTTTCTTGTACATGCCGTACATGTAACCAACTTCGCGGCCGCCTACGCCGATGTCACCAGCGGGTACATCACGGTCGGGACCGAGGTTGCGCCACAATTCGAGCACGAA
>URTA01000099.1 GCA_900550645.1 uncultured Porphyromonadaceae bacterium | reverse complement strand
TCTGCTCTTCAAGAAGTTGGGTGTGCCTCTCTGCGGTTTAGCGGACAGTAATAATCCCGAACAGTGCAACAACGACGACTGGTATGAGTGGGAAGACTGGACTACAGGCAATATCCTCTTCGTAGAGGGCTTCTACGGAGGCATGGGCTACGGACACTCCATTGACGTGCAACGCCGCCTCCCCAAGGATTCGTCCAACCCCGCATGGCAGATGCGAATACTCAACTATCACCGCAACCACCCGCGTGAGGGCGAAGAAGGCGAGCTGGACGAGCTCATCATACAGTACAACCCGCAGACAAAGAAGATATACATACCGACACAGGACTTCGGCATGCGTACTGCTGTCGAGGATGCCGAGGGCGTGAAAGGCATACCGGGCTACATCACCGGCTACGAGACTTTCTACCCGGACCGCACAAGCCCCTACGCTTACTTTGACGAGGAGGAGGGGACTATGCGCATACACACTCTCATATACTGGGAGGGCATATTGCTCGATGACGGCACTCGCGGACGCTATGTGTACACCGAGAGCTATGACGACATCAAGCTCGACGGTTTCACTGACTACAACATCCACATCCTCGCTGACAAAGAGTGTGTGTCAGAAACCAGCCAGACCGTCCATTTCGACATGACTGACGACCCGCACGACGTGTGCTACGACATCGTCTACGGTCTTGCCACTGACAACAAGGTGGAGGAGATAGCACAGGCCAAGAAGAACCCGCTCACACAGTCTTGCGACGTGGAGTTCCAGCTCCAGACTGGCCTTAACACAATCGTGGCTGTGTCATACGACCGCCAGGACAAGCGGTATGTCAACACCAAGGAGATATACTGCATGCCTGAAGAACCCGGTCTGTGGAAGAACATCGGCACTGGCCGTTTCACTGAGGATGCCGTTTCGGGGTTCGGCTCGGAAATGGGCATACCCTCGTATGACGTACAGGTGGAGGAGCGCACAGACAAGCCCGGCTACTACCGTATCGTCAACCCCTACGCACAGTATGTCAAGGACTATCAGGGCATGACGGTGCATGAGGGTCACAACCATTACCTCTACTTCGATGCCACTGCCCCCTCGCAGGTGATGATGCCGCAGATGCATACCGGCATTACCGACGAGAAGCTCGGCGACATCTACATCACGTCGATGGCATACGAGGAGATGATGCAGGGCAAGATGCGTATAGAGTATGCCAAATATCTTGGCAAGGTTGACCAGGGTGTCATTTGCTTCCCGAAAGAGTCAATCGGCATAAAGCTGCCGTCATACTATGCCGGCAACATTTGGTGGGTCAACACGTCTGAAAGCTTCGGACTTCGTCTGCCGGAAACTGGTGTAAATCAGGTGGAAACAGCTGATGACACGCCTGTCGAATACTACGATATGCAGGGTATGCGCCTCGTGTCGCCGACCCCTGGCACTATCTGCATCGTGAAACGTGGCACGAAATTTGCCAAAGAAGTCATTCAGTAACCTAATGCACAAATGCGCTGAATAAAATTAAGATACAATTCTTCATAGCAGGTTAGAGCAGCTCCGTCGCGACGACGTGGCTGCTTTTTTTATTTGCGCGTGCGTCCGAGTTCTCCGAGAACTCCAACTTTGCGAGATAAAGTAGGGACATGGCACAGCGTGTTCATGCAAACACGCTGCATTTCAACAATATACATACTTGCCACCCTTCGGACACGGCATGCCATGTCCCTACTGTGCCACTGCGCTATATTTCGATTTCCCTATTTCTATAACAGCCATAATGGTATAACAGCTTTGCCGCCCAAACACGTCTGCTCATTATACTCGCGATTTGTAAATATACAATACTGACATTAACGGTCAGCCCGCAGTCCTGTAAGCAAATTGCTGCCGCTGACGCACTGTTCTCGCCGCAAATATGGGCATTAGGCTTGCACTTCAGTGCAACAGATGTGAAACAGCACGATGCGGCATTTGCAGTGAAATATAATGGCAGCTTCATTTAATCTCAATTTTATTTGCGCGTTTTGGTTTTAATCAATAACTTTGCAGAATGACAATCTATAACTAATAAATTCGTATGAAAAAACTCCTACCATTACTGCTGCTGGCGGCAGTGTCGCTCGCAGCATCAGCGCAGGTAAAGGTCGATTCGCTGAACCGCCTGGTACTGGGTAACGCTTCGCTAAACCCGGTTTCCCAGATTGGCACGCAGTCAACTCCGGCAACCGGCGGCGGCTCAACGCCAGGTGAAATCACCCCCGGACCGCTCGTATTCGATGTCCCACTTGACTCCCTGTCGCGTATGTGCGTGCTCGGTGAGGGCTACCAACGCTCCGGCGGCTACATAACTTTCGGCAACAACCGCAATGTCAGCGTGGGCGAAACATGCCTCAAAGGCTCTGACAGCAACATCCTCGAGCTGCGCGGAAGCAGCGGCATTGCATACACCACCGACGGCACAACGAGAATATTCAGATACGTGCCCAGAACCAAGAAGTTCGAGTTCAACTCCGACATAACGGTCAACGGTGTTTTCGTCAACTCCGACTCGAGGCTGAAGTCCGGCGTTGAGGAGCTTTCAGGCGCGGGCGAAGCCCTTGCCGCAATTACCCCCGTAAGCTACACACTGGCAGGCCGGCCCGCAAGCGGCGTTGCAACGCAGTCAGCCGACGGCGAGGGCTCGATGCAGCCGCAGGCGCCCGACAGCCGCGAGAGGTTCGGCTTCGTGGCGCAGGAGGTGCGAGAGGTGTTCCCGCAGCTCGTCTCCGAGGATGAGGACGGCTACCTCTCCGTGGATTACATAGGATTCATACCTGTACTCGTAGACGCAGTCCGCGAACTGTCGGCAAAAGTCGAGGAGCAGGAGCAGACAATAGCCACACTCACCAACGCTGCACAGCGCAAGGCGGCTGCCGGCATCGACGGCATAGCAGGGACAGTGTGCGAACTCGCGCAGAACCGCCCCAACCCGTTCACAGACACCACGGTCATCGGCTGCACAGTGCCGCAGGACGTTGCACAGGCCTGCATACTCGTCTACGACCTCCAGGGCAAGCAGCTCATGCGCCTTGATGTTCAGGGACGCGGCGAGACATCTGTCACGCTCGACGGCAGGACGCTCGGAGCGGGCATGTACATATACAGCCTCGTGGCAGACGGACAGGAAGTGGCTACACGCCGAATGATACTTACCGACTAATAAACCGCTTGTATAACTTCAAAGCAACTTTGCATGAAACATCTATACAAAAACATACGCCTTGCGCTGACGCTTGCGGCTGCGCTTGCCGGCATACCGGCGGTCCAGGCCGGGACGGAACAGGCGGTGCGGACGTACGACACGTCGGCGCTGCACAGCGAGGGCGTGACGGCAGGGGGCGTGCAGTACACGCGGCTGTCGTGGGAGGGGCTGGAGATGACAGCCGCGCCCGGAGAG
>URTA01000098.1 GCA_900550645.1 uncultured Porphyromonadaceae bacterium | reverse complement strand
CAAATTGAATTACAAATTATGTTTGTCAGAGGATGACCTTGCGGGTCGAAGAGCCAGCGCGGACTATGTAGATGCCACGCGGCAACGCTACGGTGCAGCTGCCTGTGCCTCTGTACGCCTCGCGGCCGTCCGCGCTCCACACCGTCACAGCCGTGCCGTCGGCGCACTCTACGCGCATCTCGCCGCCAACACAGCTGACGCTGACCTCCTCGCCGCCGTCAGCAACCTCCTCCACCCCGGAATACTCTTTGTGGACGATGTTGTCAAACCTGTTCCACGGAGTGGTACTCTGGTAGTCCTGTACAGGCCCTACATACAGCCGTGCATTACGGTACACCTCGGGACTGAAAGGCGTGTTTTCTGTGCATACAGGAGGCGTCTGCGCCGCACAGTATACTTCTGTAATAGCAGGAGCGTGGCTGCCAAGCCAAAAAGCCTTTGCTCCTATTTTTTTCAGTGACCACGACAGCCATACAGATTTAATAGATCGATGGTTGGTAGACCCATAAAAAGCCTTGTCCCCGACCTCTTCAACACCTTCCGGCAAACTAATCCCTCCATCTCGGAAGATTGCACCTTCGAACGCGCTTGTTCCGATTTTTTTGAGTTTAGGGAAGGCTTCAAATATGGTTAGATAAAAACTGGCGTTATAGAAGGCACTTCCCTGGATTTCCTCAACATTGTCGCAGCCCTCGATGCTATTGATATAATTCCCTCTAAAAACGCCTTCGGGCAGTATTGACATAGACTTAGAATATGTTATCTCTCGATTTACATACTCCTTTCCTCCGCTGAACGCATATTCTCCAATCTGGACAACGTTGTCACTAAGAGCAATTTTCTTTAATCCCGAACAACCTGCAAATGCCTTATAGCCAATTGAAACAACAGACTCCGGCAACTCAAGAGATTTCATATTCCAACAGTTATAAAACGACATCTTTCCAATTGCGCGGGTTGTCTTAGGCAAACCTGTCAGCTCTGTGATACTCAGATTTTTATACACTGCATAATCCCCTATCGCCTCTAAGGTCTGAGGGTATTTCCAAGATTCTTTAGTCCGGGGGACACACAGGAGCGTTTTCATTTCTTTGTCGTAAAGACAACCGTCAAACGCACTGTAACTCGCATTCCCATTCTCCACAGAAATAGTCGTCAAATTACGGCAATCCAATGCAAGCACATGCTCGTTAATTATACCAACATTTGCAGACAGAGTTATACGGGCAAGAGAATTAGGCAGTTTGCCAGGGCCATAATCATAGGTCCACCTATGGTTATAGTCGACATCACCGAAATCAATGTCCCCGCACAGAGTGATTGAACGTATATACGATGATGATATCGCGCCGCCTGTCAATTTAGTTACGCTGGCAGGTATCACAAGACAACCTACAGTTGCGTCCAAAAAAGCATTGTATTCTATGGTAATAACTCCTTCAGGAAGATTCACCACTGATGCACAAGCATCTTTGCAGCTATACTCGCCGATGATTTTAAGTTCTTTGGGGAATTCATTCAATGCCATAGTCCGCTTCTTGGGCAGCAACAGCATCCGCGTGCCGTCATACGTGTACAGCACCCCGTCAACAGACTTGAACCCGTTTTGGGCGTTTGCAGCATCAGCTTCTTCACTTGTCACAGTGACACTTGCAAGTGCATCCCCCCGCTTCATGAAGTTGAGATTCTGCTCGTTGTTGACAACCGTACTCGGGATGACCAATGTCTTTGTTTTACGGAATGGTTCGTAGCTTGACCAGTCGTAGTCATTTGAAAAATCAGACCGCTCCAGATATTTAAACCCTGTCACTGTATACGTCTTGCCCTCATATTCGACATTGGGCTTCAGCGTCAATGTCTCCGGACTAAGGTATGCTTCGCCACAATAAAAAGCCTCGTCCCCTACAAGACAATACCACAGGCCGTCAATCGACGCTAACACTTTGTCTGAAGCGAATGTTGGCAAAACGGCGAGTATCGCCGCAAGAATCGCAATTATTTTCTGTTTCATATTTGTGTTGTTTTTTGGTTGTGTCATTTTTATAGAGTGGCGTATGGGAAGAGAATGTATGCTCTCCCCCATACGCCTTTGTTGCGTCAGCGTTCTGTCCAGCCGTTGCTGCCCTTTATCCAGAACCCCGGCTGCGGATTCTCTTGGGTCGGCGCGGTCGTGTTGAACACTATGTCTCCCTGCTCCCAGCTGCCTTCAGTCGGCAATGCCGGGGCTTGGCATGTAACGTTGTCGTCACGGAACTCGATTGCAGACAATCCCGGGGCTGCGGACACAAACTCCGGATGCAGCGATGCCGGTATCGAATTGTAGGATGTTATGTCTGATTCGATTTTCGCCAGCTCGCTTGCCGCAGGCGTACGCCACAAATGCCCGTTTACGGAAACCGAGTTGTCATACAGGAATGTCGCCCCGCATACCGGCACTTCCGCTATGCGGTATTCTGTCATACCGAGCAAAACGGTCTCCTTGCGCACCAGACGCACGATACACGGAAGTTGAGAGCCTTTCCAACGAAGCCTGTACACGTTGCCGCACGGAACTTTTGTCGTGTTGCCGTTCTTGTCCGTTTTGTCACATACATACGAGGCTCTTCCCTTGAAGTCCAGCCGGAAAAGCTCGCTGGAAAGCCATCTCTTGTCATCCATTACGGCGTATGCATAGAACCCGTACGGAAATGTCGTGTCCTTGGACGCTGCGGCTACCTGTGCTTTAGCTGCCTGCGCGGTTGATGCCTTCTCGATATTAGAACTCGGCCATGCCTCAATGCAAATGTGGGGAATTGCCTTGAAGTTCCGCCTCTGTTCCAGCTCCAGTCCTCTGCGTATAACCGCTCGGTCAGACAGGAAGTAGCTGTGGCCGTTGAACGCCGTGAACGGCTGAACGTCTTCCTCGATTCCGTCTTTGTCCACATTCTGCGTGGCGAGCATTATCCCGGTAGGCTGCATCGACAGTCCGTCGGCGTTGACGGTTACGCGGCTGTTGCGGCTCATTTCGATGTTGTGCGGTGCAACGCCCTTCCGTGTCTTAAGAAGCATGTCGTATTCGCATATCTCGGCTATCGGAGTCCGACCATCAGTATTGTAGCACAAGAATTTGTTGCCTGACAACTCAACATCACCGAATGTGCCGTTTTCCTCGGATGCACCGTCCATGGCATGGATGACAATGTTCGGCACTAGCCCCTTTTCCAAATAGTTGTTGCAAATGCGTATCGAAGACCAGCGGATGTTCATCTGCATGCCCAGCTCGCAGTGGTTGTCCGCAAACTCCAAGGTGGTGCAATGCTTTATGTCTATGTCGCTGTGGATGATGTTGGCGCGTATCGTTCCGCCGAAGCAGTCGCGCATCGACAACGCCTTGTAGAGACGCTTTCCGTCGCGCTCGCCCTTGTCGATGTGATTGCCCTCTATTATGGCAGCATCGCCGCAACCGACCATGTCTATGAGGTATGGAAGTTCTTGTTTTTCAGAAATCTTTTCCATTACCTTGGGCTTGAAATCATTTTGCATGATGCATCTGTATATCGTCTTGGCATCATTGTACTCACGTGTCCACTTTATAGCGCGGCAGAAGTTCTCCCACACAATATGGCGGAACGAGAAGCCTCCGGCAACAAGGCAGCAGATTGTCCCCTGCGCTATATCCGCACAATTCTCTGCCTTGACATCATCAGTCATCATGTCCTTGTTGACATTGATGAAATATATGTAGTCTATTGATCCGTCGGGGTGCGCAAACGGTATGTGAGCATTGGCAGATGGAGCATCCTCCATGTTGATTGCCAGCATTACAGGGCGTACGACACCATCTATTGAATACTTTGAAAAATCAGGAGGTAATTCACGGACCTCCCCTGTATTGACATCCTCGTATTTCCAATACGAGGGTACAATGAACGATGCACGGCCCCATTTGTTCACCATATCCGAATCGGGGGCGTTCTTCTCGTCGATTTTCGTGCGGGTGGCACTGTCGCCGATCAGGTTGATGCCGTGGCGCAAGAAAATGGTGTGCGACACAAGGTATACGCCGGC
>URTA01000097.1 GCA_900550645.1 uncultured Porphyromonadaceae bacterium | reverse complement strand
GGAGACCCCGAAGCCCGAGACCACTGAGGTTGAGGACAAGAAACCTGCCGAGGAGAAACCAGCTGAAGCGGCAGATAAACCGAAGGATGCCGCTGCCGAGACCAATACGTCTGAGGTGTTCCGCCTTTCCTCTGTCTCGCCCGCTCCGCAGCTGAAGGTTGTCGGCAAGGTGAACTTGGACGAACTAAACCAGTCTACGCGCCCCAAGAAAAAATCCGGCGACCGCCGCAAGGGTGGCAGCGGTAATGGCAATGCCGCTCGCCCTGATGCAAATTCCGCTGACCGCAAGAAGCGCAAGCGCATAGGCAAGGAGAAGGTGGACATCGAGAAGGCTGGCGCTGCTGCAAGTGCCAACCAGCAGAACGACAACCGCCGTCGCGGTGGCGGCAGCCAGCAGAACGGCGGCCAGCAGCGCGGCGACCGCAATGACCGTGGCGGAAACAACAAGCGCGGCGGCAACAACAAGCAGCGTCCCGTACGGCAGGAGGTCAGCACAGAGGATGTACAGAAGCAGATGAAGGAAACCCTCGCCCGCCTTACCAACAAGACGACCAAGAAGGCTGTCAAGTGGCGCAAGGAGAAGCGTGAGGAGATGCACAATCGCGAGCTGCAGAACGCGGAACGCGAGGCTGCCGAAAGCCGCATCATCAAGATTACCGAGTTCGTGACCGCAAACGACCTCGCTAACCTTATGGAAATCCCCGTCAACAAGGTTATTGCCACCTGCATGAACCTCGGCGTTATGGTTTCCATCAACCAGCGGCTCGATGCAGAGACTATCAACATTGTGGCTGAGGAGTTCGGCTTTACTACAGAATATGTGAGTGCGGAGGTCTCAGAGGCAATTACGACCGAGGAGGATGCTGAGGAAGACCTCGTGCCGCGTCCCCCGATTGTCACTGTCATGGGTCATGTGGACCACGGCAAGACTTCGTTGCTCGACTATATCCGCAAGGCTAACGTTATCGCCGGCGAGGCTGGCGGCATCACGCAGCATATCGGTGCATACAACGTGGAACTGTCCTCTGGTCGACACATTACGTTCCTCGATACTCCTGGTCATGAGGCGTTTACCGCCATGCGCGCGCGTGGCGCCAAGGTGACTGACCTCGCTATCATCATCGTTGCTGCCGATGACAGCGTGATGCCCCAGACCATTGAGGCTATCAACCATGCGTCAGCTGCTGGTGTCCCGATTGTCTTTGCAATCAACAAGATAGACAAGCCGACAGCTAACCCCGACAAGATAAAGGAAGAACTTGCCGGCATGAATTACCTGGTCGAGGACTGGGGCGGAAAGTACCAGTCGCAAGACATCTCTGCCAAGAAGGGCATTGGCGTGGAAGAACTAATGGAGAAGGTTCTCCTCGAGTCCGACCTGCTCGACCTCAAGGCAAACCCCAACCGCAACGCAGTCGGTTCGGTCATAGAGTCTTCACTCGACAAGGGGCGCGGCTATGTCGCCACTGTCCTGGTGCAGAACGGTACGCTCAAGGTGGGCGATGTGATACTCGCCGGCACTCATTATGGCAAGGTCAAAGCCATGTTCAACGAGCGAAACCAGCGTGTCAAGGAGGCCGGACCCTCTACGCCGGTGCTGATACTCGGCCTGAACGGTGCGCCTACTGCCGGCGACACGTTCAATGTGCTCGACACCGAGCAGGAGGCACGCGAGATAGCAGGCAAGCGCGAGCAGCTGCAGCGTGAGATGGGACTGCGCACCAAGAAGCGTCCAGGTCTCGAGGAACTTGGCCGCCGCCGTGCGCTCGACGATTTCCACGAGCTCAACCTCGTTGTCAAAGGCGACGTGGACGGCTCTATAGAGGCTCTGTCAGACTCGCTCATCAAACTCTCTACTCCCGAGGTGCAGGTCAATGTGCTGCACAAGGGCGTGGGCGCGATTTCGGAGAGCGACGTTACACTCGCTGCTGCTTCAGATGCCATCATCATCGGCTTCCAGGTACGCCCCTCCGGAGCGGCACGCAAGGAGGCAGAGAAGGAAGGCGTCGAGATACGCCTCTACTCCGTCATCTACAAGGCCATCGAGGAGGTCAAGGATGCTATGGAGGGTATGCTTGCGCCTGAAATCAAGGAGGAAATCACCGGTACTGCCGAAGTGCTCCAGACATACAAGATTTCCAAGGTCGGCACTATCGCCGGCGCGATGGTGCGCGAAGGCAAGATCAAGCGTACTAACAAGGTGCGCGTAATCCGCGACGGCATAGTCATCTATACCGGCGAACTCGGTTCGCTCAAGCGTTTCAAGGACGATGCCAAGGAGGTCACCTCGGGATACGAGTGCGGACTTTCCGTACAGGGCTACAACGACATTCGCGAGGGTGACCTCATCGAGGGATTCGAGGAAGTCGCTGTCAAGAAAACCCTCTGACACAGATTTGCATAACTCATACTCAGTTTCATGGCATACGTTATATTGAATCTGGGAAGCAATCTTGGCGACCGCCGGCTCAACCTGAGCCGTGCGGTTCGTGCTATAAGCAGCGTCTTCGGCCCGTTTGAGGTCTCCCACGCCGTGGAGTCTAAAAGCTGGGGCTACGACTCGCCGCACCGCTTTCTCAACATCGCGATGATGGTGCAGTCGGAGATGCCGCCTGCGGAGATACTGCGCAAGTTGCAGGAGATAGAGCATACCCTTTCGCCCGAAAGCCACCGCAACGCCGACGGCACATACGCCGACCGGCAGCTTGACATCGACATCGTGGCTATCGACGACATGGTCATAGACACCCCCGAATTGAAAGTGCCGCATCCGCGCCTCGAGCAACGGCGGTTCTTCCTCGAGCCGATGAACGAGATTGCCGGCGGCTGGCGGCATCCCGTGACCGGGCTTTCGGTAGGGGAGATGATTGCCCGTTTGCCCAATGAAGACGACTGACGACATACGGTATGTAGTCACTGCGAATGGACAGATTGTCCTGGAGCAGTGCGGCGGACAGTGGCAGTTGCCGCACCGCCGCCCTGGCGGCGAAGTGTCTGCCGAATACCGGCTGTCAGAAACTCCGCTCGCAGTCGCGCTCGTGATGTCAGACCCCGAACTACACGAGGGTCTGCAGTGGCATGACCTGCGCAAATCGCACGCATACCTCCCGGCTGGCGAATACAACATTGCTGTCAAAGGGGCGGAACTGGCATACTGGGACGCACGCACCAGCTGGTGCAGCATCTGCGGCGCACCGATGCAGCGTGCCACAGAGATAAGCAAGAAATGCACGTCTTGCGGTGACGAAGTCTTCCCCTCGCTTGCCACAGCCATACTCGTGCTTGTGACACGGGACGATGAGGCGCTGCTGGTTCGCGCCAAGACCTTCAAACGCCCATTCTTCGGCCTCGTTGCCGGGTTCGTAGAGACCGGCGAATCGCTCGAGCAGTGCGTCGCACGCGAAGTCAAAGAGGAGACATCACTCGAAATCAAAAATATAAAGTATTTTGGAAGCCAGTCTTGGCCGTTCCCCTTCAATCTGATGATAGGGTTCACTGCAGAATACGCCAGCGGCGAAGTAACGTATGCAGACGGCGAACTGTGTGCTGGCCGTTTTTTTAGCCGCAACGATTTGCCCGAACTTGCAACCCCGCCCTCGCTGGCACGCACCATGATAGATGCGTGGATAAACGGCGACATTGCCCCGAAACAACAATAACCGAATTACAGAATTATGAAACAATGCCCGAATTGCGGTAAGCAAAACACCGACGACGCAAAGTTCTGCAACGGATGCGGAACAACGCTTGACAACACATTCGACACACAGCAGCCCATGGCTTCATTGCCGCCTACTTCTCCAGTGCCCCCGCCAGTACCAGGCATTCCAGATGCACCTCCTGTGCCGCCTGTGTCCCCGACACTGCCGGCAGATCAGCCGATGCACCCGGCAATGCCGCCGCTACCGACATCTCCAGCCCCGCAACAGCCGCAAATGCCTCAGCCTGTGCGTAAAAAGAGCAATACTGGCGCGATAATCGCGATTGCCGCTGGCGTGATAATATTCCTCGCCGCAGCCGCCTCGCTCTTCTACTGGTGGGTGATGAAATCCGACACACCGACATACGAAGAGCCTGTGACTGTGTGTGATTCTGTCGTAGAAGATTCAACCGCTGATGTTGAAATCGTAGACTCAGTGGCTGCTCCTGTTCCGATGGAAGAGGAAGCTCCTGTTGCGTCAGGGAGTGAACTTGCCTCAAACTCATTCCCAAACGTCAAGCACGGCTCAGACCAGGCATTTGAACAATACGTGTCTGCGCTTAGCCGCAAGGGAATTGCTTACGACCGCAAGTCAGGTAGCGGGACAATCGACGGCTATCCATACAGTGTCGAGTTTGTCAGGATATCTGGAGATCGTGTTACCGGTCGGTATCACAATGAGTACAACGGCATCAACCTTGACCTGAACGGGTATTACTCCGATGACGGAGTGCTGCACTTCAAGCTCGGCCACAAGAACGAAACGTCATACATGATACTGCGCCCAACTCGAGGCCGCAACTCATATTCAGGCTACTGGGGCAAGAGCGAGAAGTTCGCGACGCTAACCCTTAACTGATACCTCATCTTTTGAAATGCACCCTCATGGGATATGCAGCATGTAGTCTCAAATAAGGTGTGAGTTGCACAGTTGCTGCCGTATCGGCACGCAGTAAAGTGCTGTTTTCGGCGAAAACGAAAAAATAAATGCGCGAAAATTTGGTGGAATGGGAAAAAGGCAGTAATTTTGCATCACGAAAAGCCCAGGTGGCGGAATGGTAGACGCGCTCGTTTCAGGTGCGAGTGTTGAGAG
>URTA01000096.1 GCA_900550645.1 uncultured Porphyromonadaceae bacterium | reverse complement strand
TGTGCTTTTTTCGTCCAACTTTTGGGGTGCAGTTCAGCCGTGTCCGCGCCAAGTCACTGCAAATCAAATAATTGCATCCACCATTCTTCAAATCACGCGCTTCCGCTATCAGTCCTTCAGGTAGAACTCTACTGTCGAAACCACGCGCACGCGCTTGATGTCGGGCGTATACTGGTCGCGGTCCTCGATTGAAATCTGCCCCTGCGAGGCGGAACGTATCTTGCCGAGGCTGCTCTGCGAGTCGTCGGCAAACTTCTGTGCGCTCTTGCGGGCATTCTTGGTCGCTTCGGCTATCATTGAGGGCTTGATGTCGTTCAGCCCCGTATAGTCATAGCGCGTCTGGTAGTTATAGTCGCCGGCGACGATGGCTATCCCCTTCTGCAACAGCTCTGCCTGGCGCGTTATCAGCTTCTTGACCTTGTCAACCTTGTTTGATGTCACCACAACTACGGTCGTCACATTGTAGCGGTACAGCGATGCCTGGCCGCTGTAGTTGTCAGCTTGCATATCCACCACCTGCGGCGCGTTGACCTGGATTTCGCTGTCCTCTATGCCGTTGGTTTTCAGGAACTCAACTATCGCATTGTTGGTGCGCTGCACATTGTCGTATATCGCCGTCAGGTCATTGCCGACTTCCTTGCTGACGATAGGCCACGTCACACGGTCAGCTTTTACGTCCTTTTCGCACAGTCCGCGTACTGTCACCACACGATCGCGGTCGGCAAAACGCACCAGTCCGCCCTTGATGAACATGCCGAGAGCCACGATGCCAAGCCCGATGAGCAGTGCCGGCACGCAAGTGGAAAAACGCGAGAGAAATGATTTCTTTTCCATAGCTGTATGATTAAAAAAGTTTGTTGTCCGTCTTTTTGTAATAGACAGACAACAAACAAGTACGTTTAACTGAACGGCGAAAAATCAGATGCCGCTATGTATTTTGAGCTGCCTATACGTTGAGCAGCCGCATGAACTCCTCGCGCAGAGCCGGTTCATCCACGAAGCGGCCTGAATAGTCTATCGTGGTCGTCGAACTCTCCTGCTTCTCCACGCCGCGCATCTTCATGCAGAGGTGCTGCGCGTTGCAGGTGACGATGATGCCGTCGTTGGGCAACGCCTCGCCCAGCATGGAGCATACCTGCGCCGTAAGGCGTTCCTGCACCTGAAGCCGCCGCGCAAAGCAGTCCACAATGCGCGCCAGCTTGGACAGGCCTATCATCTTCCCCTTGGGGATATAGCCTATGGAAACCCGACCAAAGAACGGCAGAATATGATGCTCGCACAGGCTGTAGAACTCAATATCCTTGACTATCACCATATTGGAG
Organism: uncultured Porphyromonadaceae bacterium; assembly: GCA_900550645.1. GTDB lineage: Bacteria > Bacteroidota > Bacteroidia > Bacteroidales > Muribaculaceae > Lepagella. The sequence continues at coordinate 3,595 of URTA01000096.1, read as the reverse complement.
CCGGCATGCTCGAATATGGCCTTTTGCGCTATCCGCAACGGGTCCGTGCGATAGCCCACCGTAGCGTCAATCATCGCCTTGGCGGCACGCACCGGGGTTTTGAGCAGACCCTCCCGTTCCGGGTCTTCCCCGAGAAGTTTCAATATTTCACGGTAATGAGAAGCGACCTTCTCGACAAGCTCCTCATCGTGTTGTTCTTTACGGCTCACTTATACTGATGTATTTCGTAATCGTGTGTGTATTACTTGACTATCGTGATCTGGCACTTTACCAGGCGCATCTCGCCGGCAAACTGCGGGAACGCCCGCTTCAGCTCCGCCAGGGCGCGGTTGGCCTCCGCAGCCGTCTGGAAATTGCCTACGCGAGTGTACCAGTTCGGCGACTTGGAATATGAGTAGACCTGCCCACGGTATTTCGGGAACTTTGCCACCACTGCACTGCCGCGGGCCTTGGCGCGTGCCTCCACAGAGCCCTGCCCGTGACCCTGGCTGAACACCTGTATGCGGTAGCCGGACAGCTTGTTGACACCCGAATGGAGGACATTGGTCTTGACGCTCTTCTGCTGCTTCTTTTCCTCGCGGAAACCGGAGAATATCAGGTCGAGTATGTTGTCCGGGATGTCGAAAGTCACATTGCCCTCCGACTCTGCCTCGATGCGCTCCACATAGTTCGGCGTGTTCTCGTCAGCCGCCGCCGATGCGAAGACCAGCAGCGCGGCAAGGGCTATGCACAGCCGGCGGATTGCTTTGTCAAGTTTTGCACTCATATCTATTGACGGTTTCGCCGGTCACTCCTTTGTTCGAGTGACCGACGGTGTTGTATCCAGAGTTGCGTTGTCAGTCAAAAGCCTCGATGATGCCCATGAAGTCAGCCGCTTTCAGAGCCGCGCCGCCTATCAGGCCGCCGTCAACGTCAGGCTTCGCAAACAGCTCGCGGGCATTGGTCGGCTTGCAGCTGCCGCCGTAGAGTATCGTGGTGTCGTCAGCCACCTGTGCGCCGAACTTGGCAGACACGAGCGAGCGGATGTGAGCGTGCATATCCTGCGCCTGGTCGGCAGTCGCCGTCTTGCCAGTGCCGATAGCCCATACAGGCTCGTATGCTATCACCACCTTGCCGAAATCCTCGGCTGAAAGACTCAACACCGGCTCGAGCTGCGAAGCGACAACCTCGTTGTACGTGCCGTTCTCGCGCTGTTCCAGCACCTCGCCCACGCAGAATATCGGCAGCAGGCCGTTGTCAAGCGCAAGGCGCAGCTTCTCTGCCAGCTCGGCATTGTCCTCGCCGAAATACTGGCGACGCTCGCTGTGGCCGAGGATTACATATTCCGCACCGGTGGACTTCACCATTGCGGCACTCACCTCGCCCGTATATGCACCCTTCTCGTGGCGGGCGCAATTCTCCGCGCCTACGCGGACCTTGCTGCCCTTAAGTGCCTCTGCCACAGAGGTCAGGTGTGTGAACGGCGTGCATACTATCACACCGCAATTTATCTCTTTTCCCTTGACAAGTCTGTCTACATCCTGGGCAAGCTGAACGCCCTCCGCTACGGTGGTGTTCATCTTCCAGTTGCCTGCAACAATGTTTTTTCTCATCATCTATGTCTTTGTGCACCGCAGCCGCCACGCGCATATCCGCACGGCACGACCGCAGATGCAGGATTAGAATATTTGCAAAGATAGTTCATTCGCGCGAATTGGGCAAATCCATGCCCCACGGCGACGCATATTCACACACCGTCAGTCGCGGAAACGGTCTACGGCACGCAGCTTCTTCTCGTCGGAACTGATCATGTTGCGAGCCACGAAACAAGCGATTATCCCCACGAAAGGAGCGGCTGCGAGGACACTGTACGACACCTGCTGCGCACCCATGTTCAGCACGAAGCCCACCACAGCGACAGCCGCCATGATGAGTGCGCTTATCGAGCAGAGACGCTTCTGGAGACGCAGGTTGCGGTAACGGAATATCGCGATGAGCGGCAGAATTGCGCTCAACAGGGAGATTGCGAAGAAATACCAAGTCGAAGCAGCGACTTGGGCAGAGCCATCGGCATAGCCCATCGCCGAGAAAGTGAATGTGCCGAGGTCATTGACGACCGTCGCGAGGTCGCCGAAGGAGAAGAACGCCATGACGGCGCACGCTATGAGCAGCACCACCGACTGCCAACGTTGTATTACCATATACTGTCTTGTTTGTGTTCAAAAAATGTTTTCACTGCAAAATTACGCATAATCAGCGAGAAAACACCCTGTCCCCGCCAAAAATCTATGCGTTTCTATCTGTCCTTTCAACGCCCAAAATCACAAATTCCGCCACCGATAATCAAAGACACGAGAGCCGAAACGCCTTTCTATTTCAGCCTCAGCTTTCTTATTCAGCGAATAACAATTAAAGAAAGCTCCATCTCCAATATCCGTAACAGTGTTTGGAATTATGATATCCGCCAATGATGTACACCACTCAAAGGCAGCGTCGCCGATACTCGTTACACTGTCGGGGATTTTAATGCTCCTCAAAGCACACGATGAAAAGGAGCCGTCACCAATGCTCGTCACGCTGTAGGGAATTGTAATGCTCATCAGCCTATGACATTCATAAAATGCGTCACTACCGATGCTCGTTACACTGTTGGGAATAACATAAGATATGACATCCTTTCGTCTGAAAGCAATTATTCTATCCTTACTTTTGCTGAACAGCACACCATCCTCGTAAATGAAACATGGAGACTCATTAATCAGCACTCCATTCCACTCTCTGAATGGGTTTCCTCGCATTTCCTTTACAGATGCTGGTATAGTGATGCTCGCAAGCGACTCACACCCATTAAAGACACTCCAGCCGATGCTCGTCACGCTGTCTGGGATTGTGATACTCGCCAATGATGAACATCTATTAAAAGCACTGTTTCCAATGCGTATAACACTATTCGGAAATATAATGTTCGCAAATGACTCACACCAATGAAAAGCCCAGTCGCAAATGACTTTTGTGCCTGGTTTTATCGCGTAACTGTCTGAAAGTCCAGGAGGTGCTTTTAGGAGGCGGAGGCCGTCGGGGCTGTATTTCACGCCGTATTCGTCGGTGACGGCGGCGGCGAGGTCGGCTTCGGTGACATCAGTGCGGAGGACTTCGGGTTCTGCGGGCTTGGGGAGCGTGAAGAGGCGGAAGGAGGCTTGCGAGAGGTCTTTATTTGACCATGCAAGCAGGAACATCGACAGCAGGGTCACAAGGTCTGCGTCCGTCAACAACGGCTGAAGTGCCGCCAGCACTGCACTCTTGCCTGGGTCGCGGTAGTCGTCCACGGAGAACAGCAGCCGGTTTGCCGCACCGTATTTCTCGCGCAATGTCGGGTCGAGCGACATGGCCTTCAGCGACAGCGCGATGCTCGCAAGCGTAAAGTCGTCTATCGTCTCGTCAAAGTCATCTACCGTCCGCAGCGGGTGGCTGAAGTCTTTCGTCCCTATCGTCGGCGACTTCTGCCCTTTCATCGCGGGGACGAACATCCCGTCGTAGTCCACCAGTGCCAGTGTGCCGTCATCGCGAACCATGACGTTGTCGGGCTTGATGTCGCCGTGCGCAAACGGCTGCGACC
>URTA01000095.1 GCA_900550645.1 uncultured Porphyromonadaceae bacterium | reverse complement strand
CCAGCGGCTACCTGCGCCATGAGCTGGGCCAGAAGCTGCAGCTGCGCTATACGCCCGAGCTGGTGTTCGAGCTGGACGACTCGCTCAAATACGGCGCGCACATGTTCGACCTGCTCGAGAAGCTCGCCGAGACACTCGGCGGCGAGGTAGGCGCAAGCCGCGCCGCAGTCGATGCCGGCTGGATAGGGCATGACCGCCAGATCGGGCAGACTGGCGTGACTGTGCGCCCAAAGCTCTACATAGCCTGCGGCATCTCCGGACAGATACAGCACATCGCCGGCATGCAGGATTCGTCCATCATCATCTCCATAAACACCGACCCCGACGCGCCTATCAACACCATTGCAGACTACGTCATCACCGGCCGAATGGAGGATGTCGTCCCCAAACTCATCAAGTATTACAAAAAGAACTCGAAGTAAACCATGGCTAATTTCTATACAGACAACACCGCGCTGAAGCACTATCTCGCACATCCCCTCATGGAGAAGATAGTGGCTCTCAAGGAGCGCGACTTCGCCGATGCCGGCAAGTACGACTACGCCCCCCTGGACCATGCCGACGCAATAGACTCATACGACAAGGTGCTCGAAATCGTGGGCGACATCTGCGCCAACATCATTGCCGAGAACGCCGAGGACGTTGACCATCAGGGACCCCGTGTCGAGAACGGCCGCGTCATCTACGCCGACGGCACTGCACGCAACCTCGACGCTTGCCGCAAGGCTGGCCTCATGGGCATGGCCATGCCCCGCCGCCTCGGAGGCCTCAACTTCCCCATTACCCCCTACATCATGGCAGCGGACATCGTCAGCCGCGCCGACGCGGGCTTCGAGAACCTCTGGGGGCTGCAGGACTGCGCCGAGACCCTCTACGAGTTCGGCAGCGAGGAGCAGCGCATGAAGTACATACCTCGCGTATGCGCAGGCGAGACCATGTCAATGGACCTCACCGAGCCTGATGCCGGCTCTGACCTGCAGTCTGTGATGCTCCGCGCCTCGCAGCGCGAGGACGGCAGCTGGGTGCTCAACGGCGTGAAGCGGTTCATCACCAACGGCGACAGCGACATACACCTCGTACTGGCTCGCTCCGAGGAGGGTTCTCGCGACGGACGCGGACTGTCGATGTTCGTTTACGACAAGCGCGACGGCGGAGTGACTGTGCGCCGCATCGAGAACAAGATGGGCATCAAGGGTTCGCCAACATGCGAGCTGGTATACAAGGACGCTCCCTGCGAGCTGGTAGGCTCGCGCCGCCTCGGCCTCATCAAGTATGTCATGGCTCTGATGAACGGCGCACGCCTCGGCATCGCCGCCCAGTCAGTAGGACTGAGCGAGGCCGCATACCGCGAGGCATACGCCTACGCCCTCGACCGCAAGCAGTTCGGCAAGGCCATCATCAACTTCCCCGCAGTGCGCGAAATCCTCTCCGTGATGAAGGCAAAGCTCGACGCATCGCGCTCGCTGCTCTACGCCTGCGCACGCTACGTGGACCTCTACAAGGCATACGAGGACATCGAGCGCGAGCGCAAGCTCACACCCGAGGAGAAGAAGGAGTGCAAGGCATACAGCCGCCTGGCGGACGCCTTCACGCCGCTGGCCAAGGGGATGACATCCGAGTTCTGCAACCAGAACACCTACGACTGCATACAGGTGCACGGCGGGTCGGGCTTCATGAAGGACTACCGCTGCGAGCGTCTCTACCGCGACGCACGCATCACCTCGATATACGAAGGCACTACGCAGCTGCAGGTCGTAGCCGCGATACGCCACGTCACCACCGGCACATACCTCAACCGCATACGCGAGTTTGAGGCAATGGAAGTGTGCGAGCAGGACAAGGCTGTCCGCGAGACCCTCGTCGAGATGACACGCCGCTACGCCGAGGCCGTGGAGAAAGTCACCACATCGGGCAACAAGGAGTACGAGGACTTCATGGCACGCCGTCTCGTCGAGATGGCCGGCCACATCATCATGGGCTACCTGCTGCTCGAGGACACGCAGAGTGACGAGAGCTTCCGCCGCTCGTGCCACGTGTACGTGAAATACGGACAAGCCGAGGTGGCTAAGCACGCCGAGTACATCAGCGGCTTCTGCCCCTGCCAGCTTGCCGACTTCATGACCGACTGAAATGCAAGTAGCACAATAAGGTGAAAATTTTTTATGTCAAAAAGGGCTGCGCCTCACGGCGAAGCCCTTTATTTTTGCCTTAAATGCAAGCCCGCCAAGCCCATGCTGCTTGGCGGTGTCCGAGAGCCGTCGTATTTCACGCGCTCCGAGAACTCAGACAAATGCTGTCAGAGCAGTGGGCGGGGGATTACTGTCAGAAGGAGGCATTGTCACTTGCCGCCATTCATCGCGTTGGCATAGACAGTAGCTTTCATGATGAATGCGACAAGGCGGTACTGAGGTTCCCGCAGACCGGCAGCTGTCAGCTCGCGGCACATGCGGTCGACTCCCTCGCCGAACTCCTTGACATAGTCGTATGCTTTCAGATACTCGGCTATCTTGGGGTTGCGCGAGAAGTGGGTATGGCGGATGTTGTCAGTGCGCACTATGCCGGGAAGCTTGCCCGGTGTCTCAAATACCATGCGGTCGTCGAACATCTTGACCTGTATCTCCGTCCCCTTTATGCTGTAGTCGCGGTGGCAGACGGAATTGACCACCATTTCCTGTATCACAAATTTCGGGTACTCTCTGTCTGTCCTGAAAAGGCCGTCTTCTCCCAGGTAGGAGTGTTCCTTCACCTGTGTCTCGAGATACTCTATGGCCTTCTGTATCTGCCCGAGTATGCGCCCCTCGAAGGTCACGTCCTTGATGACGTTCATTTCCGAGCCGACCTTCTCCTCTGTGCCGTAATAGCGTATGAACCTGACACGCGCCCTGGGGAAAAAGTCCTGGGGGCGTTTGCCGAACAGCAGTATGCACGCTGCGCTGACCTGCACCGTTCCGTCCTTTTCCGTAACAAACCCCTTGTTCTCGCGCAGGTATTCTTCAGGGGATTTGCCGTAGCCGATGCGCTCCGTATAGGCTGCCACGGCCTCCATGTCAATGTCGTCCATCTCCGCACCGTATGCTGGGGAATCCTCGAAGTATCGCTCGCCCTTGTCATACATCAGCTGAAGCCGCTCCTCAAAAGGCAGCTTGCGGGACTTGTCGCCCACGCGCCAATACACCTCGTCAGCCTGGTTGGCGTGGAGGCGCGGGCTTGCGGGAACATGGATGAGCAGTATGTGGTTGTCCTCGCCGTCGCTGTCCGTGCAGGGCATGTACTCTGTCCTGACGCTCACTGTCGGCACACAGAAGTCAAACGGCACACGGAGCAGCTCGTTGAGGTGAGCCTTGTCCTGGTCAACGCCTTCGACGCGGCGTGTCTTGTCGGAAATGCCGACAGCTATCATGCCGCCGTCGGCATTGGCCATTGCCACGACGGTGTTTGCAAGAGCCTTCGGGTCGATGTGGACGCTCTTGCAGTCGAATGTCTGCCCTTCGGGCATCTGGCGTATCTGTTCTACGGTGTATCTCATTGCTGTGTCGTATATTGCAAAGTTACTACAAATCCGCCTAAACGGCAAGCCCCCTCGCATGCAGCTTGCGCAGCGGCAGCGAGGGGGCGGGGGATTACTGTCAGAAGGGGGTGCAGCAGCGCACGACGGTCTCGCTGTCGAGGTCGAGGGGCAGCAGCCCTTGCGTCATGTTGCGCAGCAGCGCGTCGTCAGGGCCGTCGCCGGGGTTGGGCTCGTAGGCCAGCTCGCCGGGCTTTTCCATCATGTCGCTCACTATGACCGAGGGGCAGACGCGGCGCAGCGGCTGCGACTTTTCCAGCCATTCGCGGTATTTCCCCTCGTCGGGGAGCAGCACCACCGGGTGTCCTGCCAGCACGGCGTGCGCGTCGTCGGGGTCTGTGAGCCGCTGGAGCGTGGGGGCAAGGCCGCCGCAGCCCCCTGTGGCGAGGGGTATTGCGCTGCGGTAGCACTCCTCTCCGAGCGTCAGCAACGCCATGGCGGTCATCAGCGCACCCTTCTCGCTCTCCATTACCAGGAGCATCTGCGAGGGGTGCTGCACGCGGTGCGAGCCGAACCAGCATTGGCGCAGGCGGAAGTCCTTCAGCCCCTGGTGCATCCAGTGCATCAGCGGCTTGGGGCAGCGGACGCGGCGGCCGTTGCTGCGGTATCCGATGACCTTGCCTGTGCGCACCTCGCCCGCGGGCGTCACCTGCCAGAACACGGGGCTGCCGCCGAACAGGGGCGTTGTGCCGACCAGGTAGTCGCGCAGCACGCGGTCAACGCCTTCCGCCCCGATGTACGTGTCGAAGACGCAGTGCAGCCACTGTGCGAGCGTGTTGCCCTCGTACCCTCCGAGCGTGGAGGAGAGGAGCGTGCGGCTCACGCAGGAGTGGCGCGGCGGTTCGGCGGCGTAGAGGTCGCCGAGGGGGCGGCGTGAGGCCGCGTCGGGGTGGAGCTTGAAGTACTCGCGTGGCGGCAGGTGGTAGCAGCAGTTGAGCAGGCGGTCGCACTTGCCGCAGACGGCTGCGTCGAGGGGCTGGCCTGTCTCCCGGTCGATGTAGGGGGTGAAGGTGCGCTGGCCGCACTGCGGGCAGCGGTATTTGCGCGGAGAGTGACCGGCTGTGCGGCGGTCGAGTGAGTAACGGTGAGTTTTTTTGTAATCGTTCATAGTGATAATTTTTTGGGGGGTTATTGATGATGATTTCTTGTGACGTTCGTTTCGTTTCAGCTGTTCCAGCCGTTCCGCCGTCTCCCAGGGTGGAACGAACGGAACGAAATGGAACGCGGTGAAACAGTTCATACGTCGTAGGCAAGGATTTTTTGTGCGCGGCGGTATGTTGAACTCTTTGACAGTCCGAGAGTGCTTGCTATCTCTTGGTAGCTGCACCCCTCGTCGAGCATTCGGCGAATGGCGTCGTTGACGCGGTCGTCCTCCTTGTCA
>URTA01000094.1 GCA_900550645.1 uncultured Porphyromonadaceae bacterium | reverse complement strand
TGCTTTTCAAGAAGTTGGGTATGCCTCTTTGTGGTTTAGCGGACAGTAATAATTTGGAATGTGTAAAACATGCCGTACAGTTCGCGAGGCACGGCGACAGTCCATGTCCCGGTAGCAGCATCAGCGGTCATGTCGAGTGTCTGGACGGGCTTGCCGGTGTGTCCGTTGTCATAGATGTTGACTTTTGCCGCCTCGGCGTTGGGACTCCACAGGCGGAAACGAGTGCAGCCGCCGGAGACCGTCATCTCGAGGTCATCACCTGAATATGTGGGGTACGCGGCAAATTTTTCGTCGTAGCGGCTTTGTGCCGTCGCTGTGGCGCAGCACAGGGCAAGCAGTGCGGCACAAGCTGTGCAGTAGAAGTGTTTGCAATGGTTCATAACGTGACAAAAATGTGATTTACATGTAGTTGTAGTATGTTCGGAAGTCAGGCGCGGCGTGCCGCATGGACTGATTACCGCGTCAGATGTTGGCAGAGGAGAGCATCTTCTCGAGGTCCGGTGCAGCCACTTTGACCTTGAGTTCCCCGTCCATGGCAATGGATATGCCGCCGGTTTCCTCGCTGACTATGACGCAGACTGCGTCGGAGGCCTGGCACATGCCGAGGGCTGCGCGGTGGCGAAGTCCCAGCTGCTTGGGCACGTCCATGTCGTGGCTCACGGGGAGGATGCAGCCGGCAGCCTTGATGCGGTCGCGCACTATTATCATTGCGCCGTCATGAAGCGGGCTGTTCTTGAAGAAGATGTTTTCTATCAGTCGGACATTGATTTGCGCATCGAGCGGGTCTCCGGTGTTGATGTAATCGGAGAGGGGTATTTTGCGCTGGAACACTATCAATGCGCCGGTCTTGGACTTTGACATTGACATACAGGCATATACCACCGCCATAATGCGCGAGTGGTCGCGCTCGCTTATCTGCTTGTCGTGGCGGAACAGCCGCCGCAGCGACCGCCAGCGGTGCTGCGACCCCAGGTCGATGAGAAACCGCTTGATTTGCTCCTGAAACAGTATGACCAGCACTATCAGCCCGATGTTCATGAACTTGTCGAGTATCGTTCCGGTGAGCCTCATTCCGAAGACCTCGGAGGCGATGACCCACACGACGATGAACGACAGCACTCCGAAGAAGAGACTCAGTGTGCCGGTCTTCTTCATCGTACGGTACAGATAGTAGAGCATCAGCGCCACTATCAGTATGTCTATTATGTCCTTTATCCCGAAATCGAGCATGGCTGGTGTATTATGGTTATGCTGGTGTGTTCTCGAGGAGTTTGCCCACGAGGCGGACAGCCTCGGCAGCCGGGCGCACGTCGTGCACGCGGAGTATGTCCGCGCCGTTGAGCAGCGCAATGGTATTGAGCACGCTTGTGCCGTTGAGGCAGTCTGCGGGGGTGTTGCCGAGGGTGCGGAATATCATGCTCTTGCGTGACAGTCCGGCGAGCACGGGGTAGCCGAATATGCTGAAATTCTTCATCTCAGCGAGGAGCTGGTAGTTCTGGTCAACGGTTTTGGCAAACCCGAAGCCAGGGTCGATGATTATGTCGTTCACCCCTTTCAGCCGCAGGTCATGGACCTTGGCGGAGAGGTCAGAAATCACGTCGGCGGTCACGTCGTTGTAGTCGGTGAGCGACTGCATGGTCGATGGGTTGCCGCGCATGTGCATCAGTATGTATGCGCAGTGTAGCGCAGCAACGGTGTCGCACATGTCGGGGTCGAGCGTGCCGCCGGAGATGTCATTGATGATGTCAGCGTCCCACTCCTCTACGCAGCGGCGAGCCACGCCGGCGCGGAACGTGTCAATAGATACCGGCAGCTGCGGCGCGACCTCGCGGGCGGCTTCCAGCCCTGTGGCGAGCCGGCGGTATTCCTCATCGGGGCTGATGTCTTCAGCTCCGGGTCGCGAGGAGTAGCCCCCGATGTCGAGGATGTCAACGCCCTCTTCCACCATTATGCGGATACGCTCCTTGGCGGCTGCAAGTTCCGGCGTGCGGCTGCCGCTGAAAAACGAGTCCGGGGTTATGTTGATTATGCCCATTACCTGCGGACGCTCGAATGTCAGCAGCTTGCCCTTTATGTTGATGCTTCTCATTTCTTTCATTCAGATTATTTCGCCGCTTAGGCATACCTCAATGGGGTGCGTCACGGCGCGGTTATTTATTTCTATGCGAAATTAACAAAAAAAACTCGTACTCGCGCCACGCAGTTGCCACAAATCACCCGAAGCCGCGCTGCAAGGCTGTCGCCGTTGTCGTTCATGAGTTCTTTTTATTGATTTTTTGCGGCATTTCCGCGTTAACCCTGCCGCGAGGACGTTGTCATAGTAATATGAGAAACATGATGATAAGAACTACATTGGCTGAATGATTATGAGACAACACTCTGTTCTTGCTATTTTTGCAATAGCGGCGGGAGCCGCAGTCGCGGCAGCCGGCTCATCGCACGTCCGGGGCAGGGTGGTAGACGAGTTCGGCGACGGCCTGCCGGGCACTTCCGTCTACCTTCTGTCGCTCCCCGACAGCGTGTCGCGAGGCATGACAATGACCGATGACGATGGCCGGTACACATTTGAAACCGACTCCACGGGTCGGTATATGCTGCTGATGACGATGACCGGGATGCAGCCGGCTGCACTGGACGTGATTGTTCCGGGCGGCGAAGCTGCCGACTCCATTGATGTCGAAGACGTGATGCTCACCGAGAATGCGGCTATGCTGCAGGAGGTGGTGGTCAAAGGTGTCAAGACGGCTGTGATAGCCCGCGAGGACACGCTGGAGTATAACGCAGGCTCGTTCCACACGCGCACTAATGCCACCGTCGAAGACCTGCTCAAGAAACTGCCTGGCGTGGAGGTCGGCTCTGACGGCTCTATTACCTCCGGAGGCAAAACGGTGACAAAAATCCTCGTTGACGGCAAGGAGTTTTTTGGCGACGACCCTTCTGCCGCTACCAAGAACCTGCCTTCCGACATGGTGGACAAGGTGCAGGTAATCAACCAAAAGAGCGACTTGGCACGGCTTACTGGCGTTGATGACGGCGAGGAGGAGACGGTCATTAACCTCTCTGTGAAGAAAAATATGCGCAACGGCTGGTTCGGCAATGCCGAGGCTGGTTACGGCACAGACGGCAGGTACAAGTATTCGTTCAATGTCAACCGCTTCCACAACGGCAACCAGATTACGTTGCTGGGCGGCGGCAACAACATCAACGAGATGGGCTTTGCTGACCGTGGACGCGGACGGTTCGGCTCTTTCGGAGGCTCGGACGGCATCAATTCGTCGCAGCACATCGGGCTGAATTTCAATGTCGGCGACAAGGAGCGGCTGCGCGTTGGCGGCAACGTGATATATTCTCATTCTGACCGCAAGACCATAAGCTCAACCGAGACGCAGTACCTGTTCCCCGACTCGGTGAGCTGGCTGAGTTCCGGCACCGATGCCCGCGACAGAGGCCATAACGTCAATGCCGACTTCCGCCTGCAATGGAAGATTGATGAGGCGAACACCATCGATTTCCGCCCGCATTTTGTGTTCTCGCACCGCGACATGGAGAAAACAGACTCGGCAACCCTGCGGGCCGGAGACGTTGACCTCTCGCGGGTATACCGCAACGACAGCGAGCGGCGCATACGCGGCAACAGCTATGACATATCGGGCAACCTGATATTCAACCATAATTTCCTCTCGCACCCCGGCCGCTCGATAAGTGCGCAGCTGCGTTACTCGTTTTCAGATGCCCGGCAGTACGAATACTCGTGGAACAAAATAAAATACTACCTCATCAACGACGATGACGAGGAGCTGTTCCGGTATCTCAACACGCGCCAGTGGAGTTCGACCCTCAACGGCCGCCTCACATGGACCGAGCCGCTCGGCGATGCCTCGCGAGGGAACTACCTGACCATTGCATACAGCGCGGACTACCGGTGGAACAATGCCGACCGCATGACGTATTCGCTCGACCCTCTGCTGTTCCCTGGCTCTTTGGATGTGCCGGACGGAAACGTCCCCTCTGGTGCAGCATTTGAGGACAACCTCTCCAACCGTTTCCGCAACCGCTTCTTCACACAGGAACTGCAGCTGGGTTACAAGCGTGTGGCTCGCAACTTCAACCTTGAGACAGGCCTCGTGTTCTCGCCGGCATCGTCAAGCAGCACCGACCTCATCAACGATGCCCGCAACATACCTACGCGCTGGGTATACAACGTCGCGCCGTTCCTGCGCATGAAACTGAAATTCTCCGACAACTCGACGCTGCGCCTGCATTACCGCGCACGCACCTCGCAGCCATCGATGAGCCAGCTGCAGCCGGTGGCTGACACTTCCGACCCCCTCAACATCACTGTCGGAAATCCATCATTGAAGCCGTCGTTCACACAGTCCGTGATGGCGCATTTCAATGACTTCAACACCGATTCGCAACGCTCGATATTTGGCGTTATCAATGCCTCGTACACCTCAAACGGCATCGCTGTCAACTCGGTGACAAATCCCGAGACTGGCGTGCGCACCACAACATACGACAATGTCAACGGCAACTGGCAGCTCATGGCTATGGGTATGCTGACACAGCCGCTGCGCAACCGCAACTGGCGCATCAACGCCCGGCTGAACACCCGCTACGTGTCCTCTGCCGGCTTTGTGGACGGCGACCGTAACCGCAGCGGCAATTTCTCAATAGCACCCTCGGCAGGGGTGACATTCTCGTCTGACATATTCCAGTTCACACTCGGCCCGTCGTACAGCTTCCAGCTCGCCACGGCGACGCTCCAGTCGCAGCCAAACCGCAAGGTGCATTCATACGGCTTTGACGCTGATGCATCGCTTTACCTACCCTTCGGCCTCGAGCTGACGACCGACCTCTCCATGGCGCACAACACCGGCTACACCGCCGGCTACAACACCAACCAGTGGCTGTGGAACGCCCAGCTGTCATACTCGCTGCTGCGCGACAAGTCGCTGACACTCTCGCTGAGCGTCTATGACATACTGCAAGAGAAGAAGAACATCAGCCGCAGTGTCAGCTCGTCAGCAATCATCGACTCGCGGGTCAACGACCTGACGCGCTACGCAATGCTGTCGGTGACGTGGAAGTTCAACTCCTTCGGCTCGCGCAAGGACATTCCCAAGGTGGACGGAGACGACCGCCCCGAGCCTCCTATGGGCGGCGAACCTCCTAAGGGCGGCGGAGGCGGCAGACCCCCGATGGAACCTCCTCCCGGCGGCATGTAATCCCGCAATACATTTGATAAACAGACAGGCGGTGTATTATTACTGACATGCTGCCTGTCTGTGTTTTTGTATATTACTGTCCGCTAAACATTTCAGGGAGGCGGCAAGGAAAAAGGGCTGATTCC
>URTA01000093.1 GCA_900550645.1 uncultured Porphyromonadaceae bacterium | reverse complement strand
TCGAGTTTTGAGAGTTCGTCGGCAGTCATGCCGGTGTACCAGTGTTTTCTTTCTTTCATAAGTCGAAAAGTTTTTGCGCCGTGTCCTTTCACGGCTTGATAGTGATTGATAATTAGTGTATTGTATGTTGTCAGAGTGGGGACGACCACGACACGGTGGAGTGCCTCACGTTTTGACGGTGCAAAGTTAGGCACTATTTTTCGGACGGAAATCGCGTTTTAACAATTCGGCTGTCGGCAGGGGTGTTATGCGCGTGTTCGGGCGTGTTCGCCGTGTTCGGTTGTTCGGGGGCTGGGAACGCCGAACAGAACCGAACAGAACGAACAGAACCGAACAGAGGGTAAACAAGAATCAGGAATATGTTCGTGTGTGATGCATTGTTTCATAAGAGCGACAGGTGCAACAGCGTCGGTTTTTGCGCGGGGATATTTCCACAATTGGAATTTAATGCTTAACTTTGCACTCTGAACTGCCTGGTGTGCAACTTTTGAGAAAGCGGTTGCCACGCCACGGCATCAAAAACAGCCGAAGCAGTCAGACCAAACAGTAAAAGCAACATTCCCTCAATGGCAGTCAGCGACGGCCGTGAGCGGAAAGGTAACAATACAGAAATGAAGCCTCTACAACAAAAACTGGCGCGGTATGACGCCCCGCAGAAAGCGAAAGCTGCTGGCATTTACCCGTATTTCAGGGAAATAGACAGCCATCAGGACACGGAAGTGATGATGAACGGCCGCAAGGTGCTGATGTTCGGGTCCAACTCCTATATGGGACTGACAGACCACCCGAAGGTAATCGAAGCGGCAGTCGAGGCAACGCGCAAGTATGGCACAGGCATGGCCGGGTCGCCGTTCCTCAACGGCACGCTCGACATCCACAAGCGGCTCGAAGAGCGGCTCGCCGACTATTTGGGCAAGGAGGATGTCATGCTCTACTCCACGGGGTTCGGCGTGAACCTCGGCGTGGTCTCCACGCTCACAGGACGCGGCGACTACATCATACTCGACGAGCAGGACCATGCGTCAATCATCGAGGGTCGCCGTCTGTCGTTCTCCAACTACCTGAAGTACAAGCACAACGACATGGAGTCGCTGGAAAAGCAGTTGGCAAGCTGCGACGCAGACAAAATCAAGCTGATAGTCACTGACACGGTGTTCTCAATGGAGGGCGACGTGGCAAACATGAAGGAGATAGTCCGTCTGGCCAAGCAGTACAACGCTACGGTCATGGCCGACGAGGCGCACGGCATCGGCGTTTTCGGCGAGGGCGGTCGCGGCGTATGCCACCATTTCGGCGTTGCCGACGACGTTGACCTCATCATGGGGACATTCAGCAAGTCATTCGCCTCGCTGGGCGGCTTCATAGCGACTGACAAGGAGATAACCAACTACCTGCGCCACCATTCGCGCTCGTACATCTTCACGGCGAGCATAACGCCGGCTGCCACGGCAGCGGTCAACGCCGCCCTCGACATCATGCTGGCAGAGCCGGAACGCCAGGCGCACCTGTGGGACATCACCAACTATGCGCTCGACAATTTCCGCGCCATGGGCTGCGAAATAGGCCACACGTCCACGCCTATCATCCCGCTGTTCATCCGCGACGACTACAAGACGTTTCACGTCACGCACGACCTGCTGGAGGAGGGAGTGTTCGTCAACCCGGTGGTGACACCGGCGGTAGCTCCGCAGGACACGCTCATCCGTTACTCGCTGATGGCCACGCACACCAAGGAGCAGGTGGAACGCTCGCTCGAGGCAATACAGAAGGTATTCAGAAAATACGGCATCATCAAATAACAGCCAACATCGCAAATACGCGGAGGGCGCATCATCGTCACAGTGGTGCGCCCTCCGTGTGTATAACACATCCAAACTATCAACCATGGTATTACAGTGCGCTATCATATTCGGATGCCTGGCAGTGGGCGAACTCGTCGTGTGGCTCACAGGCACGGAGCTGCCGTCGAGCATCATCGGCATGCTGACGCTCACGCTGCTGTTGTCGCTGAAGGCGGTCAAGCTGCGGCAGGTGGAGGGCATATCCAATTTCCTGGTCAAAAACTTCGGGTTCTTCTTCGTCCCCGCCGCCGTCTCGCTGATGCTATATTTCGACATCATCCGTGCGCAGTGGCTGCCGATACTTGTCGCCTCGGGTGTCAGCACGCTGATTGTCATTGTGGTTACGGGGTGGATGCACCAGTTCACACGCAAGCATTTCTGACAGCATGGATTTTCTCGGCAACACTTATTTCCTGCTGGCACTGACGTTCATCGTCTATGCCGCCAGCCAGATACTGCAGGCACGCACGTCGCTGTCGCTGCTCAACCCGATACTCATCTCGGCGGCGGTGCTTATAGCCTATCTCAAGGCCACGGAGGTGAGCATAGAGACATACAACGAGGCTGGGCAGTACATCGAGTTCTGGCTCAAGCCCGCGATTGTCGCGCTGGGCGTGCCTCTCTACAAGCAGCTTTCGGCCATACGCAAGCAGCTGCTGCCGCTGCTGCTGTCTGAACTCGCGGGGTGTGTGGTCGGCATCGTGTCTGTGGTCTTGCTGGCGCGGCTGCTCGGGGCGACGCAGGAGGTTGTGCTTTCGCTCGCCTCCAAGTCGGTGACTACGCCCATTGCCATGGAGGTGACGCGCTCTGTGGGAGGCATACCTGCGCTTACTGCTGCGGTGGTGATATGCGTCGGGATATTCGGCAGCATGACGGGGTTCAAGGTCATGAAGCTGTCACACATAGGCCGCCCGATGTCCCAGGGGCTTTCGCTGGGGACGGCGGCTCACGCCATGGGGACTTCGCGGGCTATGGATGTCAGCGACAAGTACGGCGCGTTCGCGAGCCTCGGGCTGACTATAAACGGCATACTGACCGCGCTGCTCGCGCCGACGATACTCTCGCTGCTGGACTGACGCTCACAGCGTACACACCAAAGCCCTGCGTATACAATCAGAAGAACAGCAGCGCGACCCGGTATGTCACAAAGGAGAGCAGCCATGCCACTGCGGTATTGTAGAGCATCGAGAACGCACCGTATTTCCACGACTCCGTCTCGCGTACTATCGCCGTTATAGTGGCGATGCAGGGGAAATATATCAGCACGAAGACCATGAACGCCAATGCCTTGGGCGCGTCAAAGGGGGCTTTGCCGCTGATTGGTGACACAGTCTCGAGGCGTTGCGACAGGGCTGTCTCGTCGTCGTCGCCAACATACAGCACGCCGAGCGTGGAGACCACGACCTCCTTGGCAGCTGCGCCTGTGAGCAGCGAGACGGACACCTTCCAGTCGAAATCCATGGGGCTGAGCGCGGGCTGGCAGAAGCGGCCTATGTGGCCTATCACGGAGTTCTGCTGCTGGTATTCGTTCTGTATCATAGCCTGAAGTTCATCGGCAGACTTGCCCTCGCGGACGGAGGCCGGCATTTCTGCCATTACGCCTTCGGAGTATTCGGCAGGTATGTCCGATGCCTCGTACCGGGGAAAGTAAGACAACGCCCATATAGCCACCGAGGCGACGAGGATGATGCCTCCCATTTTCTGAAGGTACTGCTGCGCTTTCGCCCACATGTTGCGTACAGTGGACTTAGCCGTCGGTATGCGGTACGGGGGCAGCTCCATGACAAACGGCGTCTCATCAGCCTTGAACCAGAACTTGCGCAGCAGCCTTGCTGTCAGCACCGCCACGGCAATGCCGAGCATATACAGCCCGAGGAACACCCATGCGCCGTGGTCGGGGAAGAACGTGCCTACGAGCAGCACATATATCGGTATGCGTGCCGAGCAGCTCATGAAAGGGTTGACCAGTATGGTAATCAGGCGGCTCGACTTGCTCTCGATGATGCGTGTAGACATGATAGCCGGCACGTTGCAGCCGAAGCCCATAACAAGCGGTATGAACGACTTGCCGTGCAGCCCCATGCGGTGCATCAGCTTGTCCATGATGAAGGCGACACGCGCCATGTAGCCGGAATCCTCCATAAACGATATGAAGGCATAGAGTATCAGGATATTGGGCAGGAAGACTATCACGCCTCCCACGCCTCCTATCACGCCGTCGAGCAGCAGGTCCTTGAACGGTCCGTCGGGGATGTGTGTCCCGATAAACTCGGAAAGCCAGCTCACGCCGTCCTCAATCCAGCCCATGGGGTACGCCCCTATCTGGAACGTCGCCCAGAACATCAGCCACATCACCAGCAGGAAAAGCGGGAAGCCGAACAGCTTGTTGGTGACGAATGTGTCTATGATTTTGGTGGTCTTGCGCTCCTCCTTCTCGTACTGCACGAAAGTCTCTTTCAACGCTCCCTGTATGAAGCCGTATTTCTCGGAGGCAATGACGGAGTTGACATCCTCGCCGAGGCTCTCCCCTACGGCATTGCGCTGCTCGTCGGCAAGTCTGATTATCTCCTCGCCGTGGTCTGCAGTGCCTACAGTCTTGCGCACCTCGGGGTCGCCCTCAATCAGTTTTATAGCCATGAACCGTGGCGAAGCGTGGGGCGAGAGTGAGCGGTCGGCCTTGATAGCGTCAATGAGCGGCCGCAGTGCCTGTTCCACCTCGGGACGCATCTTGACGTGTATGTGGCGCACGTCAGGATGCCGCAGTTCGTATACCTCTATTATAGAATCGAGCAGTTCGTTTACGCCTTTTCCTGTGGAAGCCGTTGTAGGCACGACAGGCACGCCGAGCATCTTGCCGAGCATCTCGTAGTCGAGCTTGTTGCCGCTCTTCTCCAGCTCGTCATACATATTGAGGTCTATCACCATGCTGCGGTTCATGTCTATCAGCTCGGTGGTCAGGTACAGGTTGCGCTCCAGGTTGGAGGCGACAACCACGTTGACAATTACATCAGGGGTCTCCTCGCGCAGGTAGCGCATCACATACAGCTCCTCGGGAGAATATGCCGAGAGCGAGTATGTGCCGGGCAGGTCAACGACATTGAACACGTATCCACGGTACTTGACCGTCCCCTCCTTGGCGTCCACGGTCACGCCAGCGTAGTTGCCCACGTGTTCATGAGCACCGCTGACATGGTTGAAGAGCGATGTCTTGCCGCAGTTGGGGTTGCCTATCAGGGCGACGTTGATGACCTTCTCGCGGCGGACTGCGACTGAGGCGGCATTCCCTGTGTCGGCATCATGCACGCCGGTGGCAGTGTACCGCTCTATTTCGTCGGCAGCGTCCTTGTCGCAAGGCGTCACCTCAATCATGTTGGCCTCGGCACGCCGCAGCGACACCTCGTAATCCATCAGTGCGTACTTGATAGGGTCTTGCAGCGGCGCGTGAAGCATCACCTTCACCTCGCGCCCTCGCACAAACCCCATTTCCATGACACGCTTGCGAAACGCGCCGTGACCGAGTATTTTTGTGATGACGCAACGCGCCCCTGGCTGTAATTCAGACAATCGCATAATCAATGTATGTACTATCTTCCGTTTATGACCTGCAAAGATAACGAATATCGGCGGCATAAAGTCAACGGACGGGGCATGATATGCTGTCCCGTCCGCAAAAATACCTACATTTAGGTATTATATCGGGAGTGCAGCGGCACTGTCACTCGCTGGTTTCAGGCTGTGAGGGTTTCTGTGTTGCAGGTGCGTCAGCAGCCGTTTTGTCTTTCGCCTGTG
>URTA01000092.1 GCA_900550645.1 uncultured Porphyromonadaceae bacterium | reverse complement strand
GTTACCACGCCGTCATCCAGTATCTGAAGGAGCACGTTGAATACATCGGGATGTGCTTTTTCTATCTCGTCAAAAAGAATTACCGAATAAGGATTACGTCTTACTTTTTCGCTAAGCTGGCCGCCTTCCTCATAACCTACATATCCCGGAGGTGAGCCTATCATCTTGGATACGCTGTGTTTCTCCATGTATTCCGACATGTCCATGCGTATCAGCGCGTCGGGCGAATCGAACAGGTATTCGGCGAGTTTCTTTGCCAGGTATGTCTTGCCGACACCTGTCGGACCGAGGAACATGAATGTGCCTATTGGCTTGTCTGGGTCTTTCAGTCCGATGCGGTTGCGCTGTATTGCCTTGACGATCTTCTTGATGGCTTCGTCCTGCCCGATTACGGAGCCTTGGAGCGCGTCGCCCATCTTGAGCAGACGGCTGCCTTCGGCCTGGGCAATGCGCTGTGTGGGGACACCGGTCATCAGTGCTACTACCTCTGCGACTTTCTCGTCGTCTACCACCTGCCGTTCCTCGTCCATGTGCGCTTCCCACTTTTCCTTAGCCTCTTCGAGGCGTGCGCGGCTGGACTTTTCCTTGTCGCGCATCGATGCTGCCAGTTCAAAGTCTTGGTTGTGTGCAGCGGCGAGTTTCTTTTCCGTCACTTCGTCTATTTCCTTTTCGAGCCGTTCGATTTCCTCAGGCACGACGATGTTGGAAATGTGGACGCGAGAACCGGCCTCGTCGAGGGCATCGAGGGCCTTGTCCGGGAAATTGCGGTCGCTCACATACCGTTCTGTCAGTGAAACGCACGCTTCGAGCGCTGCATCGGTATATGACACGTTGTGGTGCTGCTCATACTTGTCCTTGACGTTGCGGAGTATTTCGAGCGTCTCCTCCGGCGTGGTCGGTTCGACCATCACCTTCTGGAAACGGCGTTCCAGCGCACCGTCCTTCTCGATGTTCTGGCGGTACTCGTCGAGTGTTGTCGCGCCGATGCACTGTATTTCGCCGCGAGCCAACGCCGGCTTGAGCATATTGGCGGCATCCATTGTCCCGGGGGTGCTGCCTGCGCCCACGATGGTGTGCAGCTCGTCTATGAACAGTATGATGTCGGGGTTCTTGGTCAGCTCGTCGAGCACGGCCTTGATGCGCTCTTCAAACTGGCCACGGTATTTGGTGCCGGCAAGCATTCCCGCCATGTCGAGTCCGACAAGCCGTTTGCCCACCAGGATGCGCGGCACCTTGCGCTGGACTATCCGCAGGGCTAGCCCCTCGACGATTGCGGACTTGCCCACACCCGGCTCGCCTATCAGCACCGGGTTGTTCTTCTTGCGCCGTGCGAGTATCTGCGCCAGCCGCTCGATTTCCTTGTCGCGTCCTATGACCGGGTCGAGCTTCCCCTCGCGTGCAGACTTGGTCATGTCATAGCTGAACTTGTCGAGGGCAGGGGTGTCCGATCCCGGTTCGCCCTCCTTGCGTTTCTTGCTTTGGCTTTTGTCTCCAGACTGCTTGAACGGCTGTTCGTCCTCCTCGTCCTCGTCGTCGTTTCCGAATGTCGGTCCGGCGACCGGCTCTGCGTCAAGGCTGTCGATAGTCTGTATGGATATGTTGAAGTTGAAATACTTCTCTTTCAGTTGTTTCAGGAAGTCACTGTCCATAGATCGTTTGTCGTGAATAAGGGCGAGAAAGAGGTGTTCGCCGCCGACAGTCTGTGTCTTTAGTTTCCGCGCCTCTGCGGTAGCGAGCTGCAGGTGGCGTATTGCAGGGATTGCAATCTTGTATTGCGGCTCAAACAGGGTTGTAGACTCGATGTTAGACTTGTCGTTGGTGATATGATCCTCGAGCTCGTTCACGAGAGCCTCTATGTCAACGTTCACCCTGCGGAGTATGTCAACAATGTTGACATTGCCAGTTTCCTCCTTGCGTAGAGCCGCAAGGAGGAAATGCTCGCTTGTGATGACCGGCGACCCGAGACGCTGAGCCTCGGCCAGCGCGAGTTCAAGTATCGGCTTGAATTGCTTAGCGAAGTCGTTTCTCATTACAAATCAAAAATAAAACTTGGGCGGACGGCTGCAATTCTTATGCCAAAACGTCATTTGCGGTCAGGAACGCACTATCACGGAACCTGAACCCTGGTGTGTGGCAAGCACAAGCACTTCAGCTATCTGCACGTGTTTCGGCGCATTGGCAGCATACACTGCTACATCGGCTATGTCGTCGCCCGTCAGCGGCTTAATGCCTTGGTACACATGGTCGGCACGGTCGTTGTCGCCATGGAAGCGCACGCGGCTGAAATTGGTTTCGACGAGTCCCGGCTTGATGTTGGTGACACGTACGGAAGTGTGTGCCAGGTCTATGCGCAACCCGTCAGTTATGGTCTTGACGGCTGCTTTTGTGGCGCAATACACGTTGCCGCCGGCATAAGCCGCGTCGCCCGCCACAGAGCCAATGTTGATGACATGTCCGCAGTCGCGAGCCACCATCGACGGCACTATGAGGCGTGTCATGGTGAGCAGACCCTTGATGTTGGTGTCTATCATTGTGTCCCAGTCGGTGAAGTCGCCCTCGTATTCAGGTTCGAGGCCGAGGGCGAGGCCGGCATTGTTTACCAGCACGTCTATTTGCTTCCATTCGTCGGGGAGAGAATTGACGGCAGCTGTCGCGGCTTCGCGGTCACGCACGTCAAAGCAGAGGGAGTGTACCTGTGCGCCGGATTTTTCCAGTTCGGCAGCGAGGTCAGCGGTTCTCTTGCTGTCGCGTCCGGTGATGATGAGGCGGTAGCCCGCTTCGGCAAATTTGCATGCACAGGCGCGGCCTATTCCGCTTGTCGCGCCGGTGATAAGAACAGTTTTCTTCATGATGTATTTTTGCAATGTGTTTATTTACAATGATATGCGGCCGGAAACCGAGCTTCCGCACTGCAAAGGTAATAAAAAAACGGCTTGCCCGGTTAACTTTCCCCGCCCGAAACGCTCAAGCGAATAAGGGCGTCACTTCGTGCGATGTGCTTAGCCCTCGAGCGAAGTGGCGGTGCAAAGTGACTGCGGATTTTCAAATTTGAAATAAAATCACTAACTTTGTACCTGAATAGGCTCTGCTGCGGCAGGGGGCAAATGCCACGATTGCCGGCGCGGCCTCAACTCAAAATATATTGCAATGCAATCAGAGGACAAGATAATACCGATTAATATTGAGTCGGAGATGAAGAGCGCGTACATAGACTACTCGATGTCTGTGATAGTTTCCCGTGCGCTTCCCGATGTGCGCGACGGCTTCAAGCCCGTACACCGCCGTGTGCTTTTCGGCATGAACGAGCTTGGCAACACATTCTCCGGCGAGACCAAGAAGTCGGCGCGTATTGTCGGCGATGTCATGGGTAAGTACCACCCGCACGGAGACTCGTCCATATACATGACCATGGTGCGTATGGCTCAGGACTGGTCGCTGCGCTATCCGCTGGTGTTCGGGCAGGGCAACTTCGGCTCTATCGACGGCGATGCCCCGGCAGCCATGCGTTATACGGAGGTCAAGCTCGCCAAGATGGGTGAGGAGATGCTCCGTGACCTCGACAAGGACACTGTGGATTTCGTCCCCAACTTTGACAATACGCTCACAGAGCCGTCAGTACTCCCGACGAGAATACCGAACCTGCTGGTCAACGGCGCGTCCGGCATCGCTGTCGGCATGGCGACGAATATGCCGCCGCACAACCTGACGGAATCGCTGAACGCCTCGCTCGCGCTGATAGACAATCCCGAACTCGACATAGAGGACCTGATGGAATACATCAAGGCACCGGATTTCCCCACTGGCGGCGAGATTTACGGCATGCAGGGCGTGCGTGATGCTTTCATGACCGGACGCGGACGCATCATACTCCGCGCCAAGGCTGAAATCGAGAGCGATGGCAACCGCGACGTTATCGTCGTTTCCGAGATTCCGTATGGCGTTGTCAAGGACGATTTGGTCAAGAGCATCGCGGATTTGGTGACAGAGAAGAAGATAGACGGCATTACCGACATCACCGATACTACGGCTCGTGGCGAAATGCACATCGCCATAACCATAAAGCAGGATGCCAACGCGCGTGTCGTGCTGAACAAGTTGTACAAGATGTCTCAGCTGCAGACCTCGTTCAGCGTCAACAATGTCGCCCTTGTCAACGGCCGTCCGCAGACGCTCAACCTCAAGGAACTGTTGCAGGCATTCGTTGACCACCGCCATGAGGTGGTTATCCGCCGTACGCGCTATGAGCTGCGCAAGGCCGAGGAACGCGCCCACATACTGAAGGGCCTGATGATAGCCTGTGACAACATCGACGAGGTTATAGCCATAATCCGCAGTTCCAAGACCACCGACGAGGCTCGCATCCGATTGGGAGAGAGGTTCGAACTCGACGAGGTGCAGACACGGGCCATAGTTGAGATGCGTCTGCGTCAGCTCACCGGCCTCGAGTTGGACAAACTGCACGCCGAGTTTGAAGAGTTGCAGCGGCAGATAGAATGGTTCAACAAGATACTTACCGATGATGCTGTATGCCGCCAGGTGATGAAGGACGAACTCATTGAAATCCGAGACAAGTACGGCGACGAGCGCCGCACACGCATCAATCAGTTCTCCGGCGACTTCAATGTCGAGGACTTCTACTCAGATGACGAGATGATCATAACTATCTCGCACCTCGGCTACATCAAGCGCACTCCGCTGACCGAGTACCGTGCACAGAACCGTGGCGGCGTGGGCGCAAAGGGCAGCAGCACACGAGACAGCGATTTCATAGAGCATATATATTCCGCATCTAACCACAGCTATATGCTCTTCTTCACTCGCAAGGGCCGCTGCTACTGGCTGCGTGTATATGAAATCCCAGAGGGTGCGAAGACCACCAAGGGACGCGCTATACAGAACCTGCTCAACATAGACTCGGATGATTGCGTCAATGCGTTCATCTGCGTCAAGCACCTCGATGACCAGGAATATATCAACACCCATAACCTTATATTCTGTACCAAGCGCGGCCAGATAAAGAAGACTTCGCTCGAGGCATATTCCCGTCCTCGACAGAAGGGTGTAAACGCCATTGTCATCAGGGAGGACGACCAGCTGATACAGGTGAAACTCACTGACGGCAATTCCGAAATTATTATCGCCGACCGCAAGGGACGCGCCATCCGTTTTCACGAGTCGAAAGTCCGCGAGATGGGACGTATGGCCGCCGGTGTTAAAGGCATGCAGCTTGACGGTAACAACGAGGCAATCGGCATGATAGCCATGAGCGGAGACGAGAAGGAAACTGTCATGGTCGTTTCAGAGAAGGGCTTCGGCAAGCGTTCCGCACTCGAGGACTACCGCATCACTAACCGTGGAGGCAAGGGTGTCCTAACTATGAAGGTGACTGAAAAGACCGGAGAGGTCATTGCGATTAACAATGTGACCGACGATGACGACCTCATCATAATCAACCAGAGCGGCATTACGCTGCGCCTCCCCTTGCAGTCTATCCGCGTGATGGGACGCAATACACAGGGTGTCAAGCTGATTGACCTGACCAAGCGGGGCGACAGCATCGCCTCGGTATGCAAGGTGACATCAGACCCTGAAGACGGCGAAGTGGAGGTGGCAGAGGAGGCTGGAGAGGCAGTAGGTGCAGAGGCTTCTGACGATGCTCCGGCAGTTTCTGAAACCGAAGATGACAACAACACAACCGAATAACAACAACATTACACGATAACTTATGAAAAAGCTTCTATTCATTGCACTCTGTACCGCTGCTGTTGGCTCGGTAAGTGCACAGAAAGCAAATGTCGATGCAGCCAAGAAACTTGGCGGCAAGATTGACAAAATCGAGGAGGCACGCGCTCTCATCAAGGAGGCTATCGCCAATCCCGAAACCAAAGACCAGGCCAATAC
>URTA01000091.1 GCA_900550645.1 uncultured Porphyromonadaceae bacterium | reverse complement strand
CGATGACACCGCAGGTGGCTTGGGACTACCTTTCCGACAGCAAGCCGCAGCACGTCCCCGACCCCGAAGAGGCAGTGGCGCGCCCCTCGCTGATGTATGTCGGCAACGTGTGGCAAAGGAGCAACGGCTTCCTGTACAAAATTCAAGGTGTGCCGATGCACCTGTACGGCAAGGGCGATGCCCTGCCTGACGATAAGCATTTCGTATATGGTCATACCCTCGACAGTGAGATAATCCGCAATGCGACAGCCTCGTTTGCTTTGGTTTGGTACGGCAACTCTCTGAATTGCACGGATGGTTTTATCGGCGAATACATCAGATACTGCAACACGCATAAGCTGTCGCTGTATATGCGCTGCAGCCGTCCGGTCATTATCAGTTCTGAGTCGGGCATGGCTCCGTTTGTTCGGCGAGAGGGCATAGGCATCGCAGTAGATACGCTCGAGGACATAGCAGAGCGGCTTGCCGCTGTCACCCCGGAGGAATACGAGCAGATGCAGCGCAATGTGGAGTGCGTGTCTGCCCTGATGGCAGATGGTCATTACTTCTATGCCGCCCTTGACCGCGCCGTCGCGCTGCTCGACGGCGGTGCGGCAACGGAACGAATCCAGTCCGAAGCGCATAATCGGATTTGAACGCATGGAGCGTTACATTTTGCGGATTAGGATTATTTTTATAACTTTGCGTCAAACAGAAATCTAACAGCAAGGCGTCATGCTCGACAAGACGGTAAGATTCATAGATCTTTTCGCTGGGATAGGCGGTATTCGCACAGGCTTGTCACAGGCATTGGAAGATGCGGGACACACTGCGGTGTGTGTGCTGGCATCTGAGATAAAGCCATACGCTACGCGAGTGCTGCAAGACAACTACCCCCAAGAATCGATTGCCGGCGACGTGACGCAACTCGACACCTCCGACATTCCTGATTTTGACATTCTGTGTGCTGGATTCCCTTGTCAGGCATTTTCATCTGCAGGCAAACGTCATGGCTTTGCCGATACACGCGGCACGCTGTTCTTTGAGGTGGAACGCATATTGAGGGAGAAGAAGCCCAAGGGCTTCTTCCTCGAAAATGTCGAGGGGCTTGTTTCTCACGACAACGGCAAGACGCTTGATGTGATACTGACAAGCCTAAGAGCATTGGGCTACAAGGTGGCATACCGCGTTCTTAACTCTCGAGATTTTGGCGTGCCGCAAGAGCGCAAACGCATATACATTGTAGGAACTTTCAGCACAGAACCCAACCTAGACAACTTCTCAGGCTCGTCAAAGACGGTTGGCGATATACTCGAGAAGGGAATGCCCACCGAGAGTAGCCCGTTTATCGACTCGCTGCTCAGCCATTACTCTGTGCCTGAACTCTATGGCAAGTCAATCAAAGATAAGCGAGGAGGGGGAAGCAATATCCACTCTTGGGACTTGGAAATAAAAGGGGCAGTTTCTCCTGACCAAAAGATGTTGCTTAACTGCATGCTGCGCGAGCGTAGGAAAAAGAAATGGGCAGAGGAAATAGGCATCGAATGGATGGATGGCATGCCGCTGACACTTAGTCAAATACGTACATTCTTTCCACACCCTCAACTTGGCGAGATGCTCGAGGATCTCGCTTGCAAGGGGTATTTGAAATATGAACACCCCAAACAAAAGAAGACACATACAGACTTGTTTGGCAGGTCTATCGCCGTTCGCGAACCAGACACATCACTGCCCAAAGGGTATAACATAGTTGCGGGCAAGCTGAGCTTCGAGATTAGCAAGGTGCTTGACCCTGCTGATGTTGCGCCGACGCTGGTGGCAACAGACATGCAAAAACTATATGTGCCTGACGGCGAGGGTCTGCGGCGGCTCACGTTGCGCGAGGGTTTGCGCCTGTTCGGCTACCCAGAAACAATGAGTCTTAATGTGTCTGAGAAAGAAGGATTTGACCTGCTTGGCAATACAGTCGTCGTGCCAGTAATAAAAGCAGTGTCATCACGCCTGATAACAGCACTAAATATACCTACGACATGAACAGCCTCATGAAACTGACAGCAGAACAAGTCTACAACAAGCTGCTTAAAGAAGACAACATAATGGAAGAAGAGGGGCAAATCCGCTTTTTCCTGGGGAACGTAGACATAATAGTCCGGCAAAAGGATGTTGTTGGCAACATTATACAGGAATGGCTCGAGGGTTGGCTGTCAAAGAACGACATTGCATTTGACCGCAATGTCAATTCGCAGATGCCGCCAGACATATTCCTCGACCCGGAAGACCATACTCGTGAATTGCTCGAGGTGAAGGCGTTCAACCGAGATGCCTCGCCTGGCTTTGACATTGCCGACTTCAAGGCATACGCACGAGAAATAGTCGCTTCGCCGTATATGCTGCATACGAAATACCTGATATTCGGCTACAAAATGTCCGATGACGGCATAGTCACGATACGCGGACTGTGGCTCAAGAATGTGTGGGAAATATGCCGTTCTATGGAAAGCTGGGCACTTAACGTGCAGTATAAGAATAAGGTAATTCATAAGATACGCCCTGCAACATGGTACAGCAGCAACCGCAGATTTCCTCTGTTCAACTCCTTGGAACACTACTTGTCTGCGATTGAAGAAACGCTGTTCGGATACCCCGACACACACGCTGTTGCAACTGGCTGGCGGCGCAGAATGATTGCCGCCTATCAGGATTTCTATGGGATAAAACTCTCCATCCCTCGCTGGGAAGAAATTGAAGACATATACCGTCCAACAGCTGACAAATGAGCGACATGTCCTTTATAGACATATTAAATGAGTGGCTGTCAGATTAGTGCAAGATAATCGCCTGCCCGAGGGGACTAACTATTCCTGTTCCAAAATTGAGTTCTGCCAAAGAATGCACTAACGTTGCACGTGCCGCTTTGACTTTACAGACTCTACATGGTGCGGAGGGGTGAATCAGATTTGCGTATAAGGAATAAATAAACTATCTTCGCATCTTGAAACGGCGAGGGGCGTTTGTCCCGGTCCGGCATACTAATACAGCATCATGAACACTCGACGAGGCAAACTCTATTTCAGATATGGCACCATGGGCTCTGCCAAAACGGCACTGCTCCTCACCACAGCATACAATTTCGAGGAGCGCGGCATGGGCTATATGTGCTTCAAACCGGTCACGGACACACGGGAGAAGAAGAACGTGATCCGTTCACGCATAGGCATAGAGCGCACCTGCCAGTGGATATACCCTGATACCGACCTGTACGCCCAGGTACGCGCAATGGCAGACCGCGACGTGTCGCTTCCCGGGTGGCTGCTCATAGACGAGGCTCAGTTCCTCTCTGCCGAGCAGGTAGATCAGCTTGCGATGATAGTTGACGACTTCGGGCTTAATGTGATATGCTACGGACTGCGCACCGACTTCCGCACGCACCTCTTCGAGGGGTCGCGCCGCCTGTTCGAGATTGCTGACACTATAGACGAAATCAAGTCTACCTGCTCCTGCGGGCGCAAGACCATTGTCAACGCCCGCATCGACTCCAAGGGCAATATCGTCACCGAGGGTGCGCAGGTGGAAATAGGCGGCAACGACCGTTATATGGCTGTATGCCGCACCTGTTGGCGCAACAAGCGCATCGAGTCGGTGAGCCGCGACAGGCTTCCCTTTGAATCTGAATGAAATGCAGCATTGTACCATGGAAAAGCGGCAGATACTACTCACGTCAGGCCCGATAGGGACGATGATACTCGGGCGGTTGCGACGTGACCATGCTGATGCCTCTCCTCGTGATGCGATGCGCGTTTCTGTGGAGACTCCCGAAATATATGCTGACATAGCCCGCGAATATGCCGATGCCGGCGCGGACATAATTTTCGCTGCCACACTCGCTGCCAACGGTTTGTACCCGTGGCTGCACAGCTTGGAAGAAGTGCGGCGTGCCAACAACCGCGCTGTCGCCGTTGTGCGGAGCGTTGCCCCAGGCAGAAAAGTCGCCTCGATGGTCTCGTCGCCTACGCTTGATGACATGTCACGCCATACGGCGGAGATGCTGATTGAGCAGTTCTGCTCGCTCGCAGATGCCGGAGCGGACATGCACTTCCTCGAGACGCTTGTGGCGGAGGACGCTGCGCGTATGCTCACAGAGTGCGCCCTTGAGGCCGATGTGCGTTGCGGCACACAAACGCCGCTGCACATATCGCTTACACCGGTCACGGGGCTGCGGCTGCTCGGCGGAATCCCGCTGGACGCTGCCGCTTGCTCGCTGTTGCAATACAGCCCCGCTTCCATAGGAATAAATTGCCTGTACCCCCCGGCTGGCATTGCGGCTGTCGTGCGTTGTCTGGCAAAAGTGTCGTCCTCGCTGCCGCTCTCCGTGCGCCCTGCCGCGTCTGTCCCTGGCAAGCGTGTCGTGCCTCCTGCTGAATTTGCGCAGTGCATAGCGGATTGTCTTGCCGTTGATGCCGTGGCGATAGTCGGCAGCTGCTGCGGAGCGACGCCCGAACACACCTCTCATTTGAAAACCTTATTAACCGAATCCAACCCATGATAGAACAGGAGAAAAGAAAACAGATAATTGCGCTGATGCACCGTCAGATAGTTCCGGCTATCGGCTGCACCGAGCCGTCGGCAGTTGCCCTTTGCGCTGCCGTCGCCACCAAGCTGCTCCCCGAGGGGACTGTCCCCGATAGGGTTGACGTGCGTGCCAGTGCCAACATCATCAAGAACGCCATGGGCGTGGGCATACCCGGCACCGGCATGATAGGCCTGCCGATAGCTGTCGCCCTCGGTGTGCTCACCGGCGACCCCGCTGACCAGCTCGAGGTGCTTTCCAACGTCACTCCGGAAACCGTCAAGCGCGGTTGCAATTATATAGACGAGCAGCGCATCCACATCTCCCTGTTCCCTAATCCCCCGGCGATACTCCATATTGAAGTGACTGTCACCGCCGGCGAACACTCTGCGCGTGCCGTCATCTCCGGCTCGCATACCAATGTGGTGTATACAGAGGCCGACGGCAAGGTGCTGACTGACAAGTGTGCAGAGAAGGGCGGCGGTGAGACGTGCCAAAAGGACATCGAGCTTGACATGAAGACCGTGTTCGATTTCGCCACTACAGCACCGGTTGACGAGATTTCATTCATACTCGATGCTCGCCGCTACAACAAGGCGGCAGCCGACTATGCCCTCAAGCAGGAGTCTGGCCATTGCGTAGGCTCGACCATACTCCGCCACGGCGCACCCGTGTTCGGCGACAGTGTGCTCAGCCGCGTCATCAGCTATACGTCAGCTGCTTGCGATGCCCGCATGGGCGGTGCGCCCGTGGCTGTCATGTCAAATTCCGGCAGCGGCAACCAGGGCATCACCACCACAATGCCCGTCGTGGTATATGCCGAGGAGACAGGCGCGACGGAAGAGCAGACTATACGCGCTCTCACGCTCTCACACCTGACGAGCATATACATCAAGCAGAGCCTCGGTTGCCTATCCGCCCTCTGCGGCTGTGTCGTGGCATCGACCGGCGCGTCTTGCGGCATCGTCTACCTCATGGGAGGCGGCTATACGCAGGTATGTTCCGCAATCAAGGACATGATAGCCAACCTCGCCGGCATGATATGCGACGGCGCGAAACCCTCATGCTCGATGAAGATTTCGTCAGGCGTATACACCGCCGTGCTCTCAGCGATGCTTGCCATGAACGGCAAATGCGTGACACAGGCCGAGGGCATTGTCTGCGACGACGTGGACCGCTCCATCCACAACCTGACGAGCATCGGCCGCGAGGCAATGACCGAGACTGACAAGCAGATACTCGAGATCATGACCCACAAGTGCTGAGGCGGTAGCTGGACAGTGCGCCGGGGGCGCCGCGCTCCATGCGCGGCAGATACCCGAAACCTCCGATGACCGTCTCTTCGCCCAGGTCGATGACCAGGCGGTGGGGAGGCTTCGTGTCTTGAACTGCACCCCAAAAGTTGGACGGGGTAAAAATTAATCTTGTTCAAACATAAC
>URTA01000090.1 GCA_900550645.1 uncultured Porphyromonadaceae bacterium | reverse complement strand
GGAAGCCGCAAATCCCCCGCCCGCAAATTGTCCGCAGTTGACGTCAATCGACGCTGTAGAATGCAAGAATGTCCCAATCATCGGGGGATACGCTGATAACTTCAAATCCATTACCAAGGATATAGGTATTGTTTGCTCTTCCCTCCTCCGTTTGTCCTATACGGTAAATAGGTTCGCAAACAATGTTTCCATCGCCATCTTTTACACCCCAGTTCCCGTCTTCTCCCTGAAAAACGGTCAATGGCTTGGTGCCGGTGAAATTGGGTCCAATTTCGGGCTTCGGTTGATAACGGCCCGGTTGATGTCTTCTTCTTTTGGGCATACTTAATTTGTTTGAGTTTGGTTGATGCAAAATTAGTCTGGAGGTGTCGCGAAAATCGATACAGCTGCTGAATTCAACTGATTTTCCTGTGATTTTCTTGGGGTGTATCACAAAATGAAACACCTGCGCCGTAATTTTGCGCCATAATCAAAAGTATATGCAGAATGAAGACATTTATTCCATTGAAAGCGAGCAACGCCATAACTGTGAGTTCCTTTGCTATGCCAAATTCTGGACGAGAACATCACTCGCCGGGACGACCGCTCCTGTATCCCCTGCGGCAACTGCGAAAAATCACGGGAAATTGCGGTGTTAAATGATGTTATAAAACGGGGGGGTAATCGAAGGATCGGAAAATATTGGTAACTTTGCACATCACTTGATATGAAAATTATGACAGACCAAGTATACGACGAAAACTTTACTCCAATGGCTATAGCCGACTTGCTGGACGGGAAGCACCACTTTGTGATACCGTCGTTTCAGCGCGGATATCGCTGGGAGGAAAAGCAAGTGACGGACTTGCTTGAGGACATCAAACAGTTCGCTAATGACGACAGCGGGAAGAACGACAGCTATTTTCTACAACCAGTTGTTGTCAAGGCTTGCAAGCGCAACGGCGTGGATGCATACGAGGTGCTTGACGGCCAGCAACGGCTTACCACCATGCTCCTGTTGCTCAAGCGTTTGATGAGACGTCTTGGAGAGGATGAACGAGAGATGTATGAGAAAGACCTGTACGACATTAGATATGACAATCGTCCGCAGCTGGATTTCGATAATCCAAACGCCGCTGACAACATCGACAGCTATTATCTGGCGGAAGCGAAGCGGGTCATTGACGATTGGTTTAAGCAGCAAATCACGCTTAAGCAGAATCTGAGCAACTTCGCCGGAGTTTTGCTGTATGACCAGAAGCGGCAGGTGAAAATCATCTGGTATGCTATCGATGAGAGCAGCGAGGAGCTGGTCAGCATCAACACATTCAACCGCCTGAACAAGGGCAAGATTTCACTGACCAGCTCGGAACTCATCAAGGCGCTTTTCATCATGGACTATGACCAGCATGCCGATGGCAACAAGCTGCCAGCCGAGCGGTTGGCTATGGAATGGAACGAGATGGAACGCCGCTTTCAGGATGACCGATTCTGGTATTTTATCAGCGATGACAATCGAGGCATACAGACTCGCATCGACGTGCTGTTTGATTTTGTCACTCGTCGCGAGGAGAAATCCGACATTGACTATTCCTACCGAGAATTCCAACAGCTCTACGACTTTTGCCGCGAGCAGGAGCGCAGCAATGCCTGCGAAAAGTTTGTGGGTAATGAAAATTGGGCTGTAGATTTAGATATCTGCAACATGCAGGATGCATGGACGCAAGTCAAGAAGACCTTTGACAGGCTTGTGGCATGGTATGAGGACAACCTGTATTATCACTATGTAGGCTATCTGGTTGCCGTAGGGTTTACGCCACTGCAAGTCTACAACCACTTGGAGGACGAGAAATCTAAGCGCAAAAATAAAGAGCCAGAGCATGAGTGGACTGTTGACGACACGGAGCTGTCTCTGCGTAAGATGATCATGGAGCGATTCAAGGATGGCAATGCTTTCCTCTGCAAGGAGCGCATTGATGAGTTCGATTATGAGAAAGATTATCTCTATCTCAAACGTCTCCTGCTGCTGTTCAACGTCGAGTGCTGCCGTAAGGGGGTGACCATGCGCTTTGCGTTTGACATGTACAAAAAGGAACGCTGGGACGTGGAGCATGTAAACCCTCGTAATGACGCTGCATTGCAGGAGTACAGCGACCGTGTGCGTTGGCTCGAAAACGTGGAGTTCATTCTCGGACTGGAACATACCCGGAGTTCACGTTCAAAAGAACTTCGCGAGGAATGCCATGATCTGATTGGCAAGTTCAAGAAGCAAGGGAAGGTCAATGTAGAAGAATACAAGTCCTTTTATCTGGAAATCAATAAGTTCTATTCTGCGGAATCTGGCGAGGATGATGCCGAGGTGGACTTGTCAACACAAAAGAAAGACTCGCTCGGCAACCTCACCTTGCTGGACAGTGCCACCAACCGCGAGTACAAGGATGCGCCGTTTGCCTACAAGCGTTATCGCATCTTGGAGTGCGACAAGACTGGGGAGCGGTTTATTCCCCCGTGCACTCGCAACCTGTTCCTGAAATATTATTCTGACAGCAACAAGGAGTCGTCTTACCTCGACAATATGCGCTGGTACAATGCAGACCAGGAAGGATACCTCAATGCAATACACGAAACCGTGGACCCCATATTTGATTCAGTCATAAAAATAGAAAAGGAGGCGCAGTCATGAGCGACAAACTGAGAAACTACAGCCTGAATGACCTTTTGAAACAAGGCAAAGTGCGTATACCCAAGATACAACGCGACTATGCACAAGGCCGGCGCAACCATAAGGTTGACGAGATACGCAAAGTGTTTGTCTACTCGCTTCTTCTGGTGGCGAAGGGCAAACGCCCTGCAGCCGAACTCGACTTTGTGTACGGCAGCAACAGAGACGGTGCTTTCGAGCCGCTCGACGGACAACAACGCCTCACCACCCTGTTCCTCCTCCATTGGATGCTGGGAGCGGAACTCAGCGTGTCTGGAGACAAGAAGCACGCGGTATTCACATACGAGACCCGCAATACCTCTGACGAGTTTTGCAACGAACTGGTACAGCACGATGCTTGGCAATTCGTGAAAGAGGCTCGCGACAAAGGCTCCAAGCCGTCCGAGGTTATATTGAAAAGAGATTGGTTCAAGTATGAATGGAAGCATGACCCGACCATCCTGTCGATGCTTGTCATGATTGACGCAATATATCACGAGATGGGTGTTGTTCAGGAAGATGACTTGAAAACATGGCGGGAGAACCTGGAGCATATCACATTCCACCTCCTTAACCTCGGCGAATTTGGCCTGTCTGACGAGCTGTTTGTCAAGATGAACGCCCGAGGCAAGCAGTTGTCTGACTTCGACAAGCTGAAATCGACACTTGAGGAGGAACTCCAGACCCAGCAGAAGGAAACTGACGAGCAAGGCATCCAACTGGCAACAGCCGACGATGAAGAAAACTGGCGTTCACTGATGGACGGACCTTGGATTGACCTGTTCTGGCACAAATATGCGCGGCAGGCTATTATCGACAGTGTTTCCGCAAAACCGAAAGACGGCGAAAACAAGAGTCTGGACGCTGCCAAGTCATCGGAGCTGCACTTCAAGAAATTGTTGCTGCGGCTGATAGCCTTGCAGTTGTTTGAAAACGAGAACACGCCTGGCAGCCTTTCAGATGCAGCCTACCACCTTGACGACCCGGAAATCAATGATTTGCTGTTTGCATACGCCGACAGCTTGACCGAGCTGCGCAGCAACGACCAGCATGTCGTACCCGAAAAGACAGTTACCGTGAATTTCAGGCAGCTGATTCAGGATGTCAACTCGCTCATCTACAAGGATGACAACGGCATCTGCTACGAGATTTCATTCCTCCTGCCCAGAATCAGCCGCATTGCGGACAACGAACTTTCCGTGTTTGACGAATTCCTGTACGAATATGTTTCAAACGACGTGAAAATGACGTTCTATGCCATGCTGTTGTTCCTTCGCGCTTTCCCTGCCGCTAAGACGAAAAAGGAGGACGACGGTCGCGAGGCTTGGCATTTTGACATCACCGGGCATAAGCCCTGGATCTGCAACCTGGAAGCATGGGTTCGGGCAACTCGCAACATCCTCCTCTATGAAAACAACAACCGGCGAATAGACAAAATCCAGTACTGCAAGGAGGCTGCGATGAGCTTGAAGAAAATGGTTGCCGACTTGGTAGAATATGTCTCAGATCATGGGATTGATATCGAGGCGGACGGATATGCAGTAACAAAGTTCCTGAGTTCGTCAGCCAAGACCTATACTCGGCTCGACAACCAGTCATTGGAAGAAGAGCGGCTCAAGGCATCTTTGGTGCTGGAAGATGAGGCGTGGAAAACCAGCTTGGACCTCATTGAGCTGCATCCGTATCTTTGGGGGCAGGTGCGTTGTCTGTTGAACTGGTCCGGCAAGCAGCTGGACGCTTTCAAAGAGTACGGCGCGAGACTGACAGAGTTGCTTGACTGCATCAAAAAAGATGAGGAGTCGGCTCGTGACTATTATGCGGCGATGCTGGTGCTTGTGCCAGATTGTTGGAGCGCGAGCAACCGGCTCTACCTGCTCAACAAGGAGCGCGACAACAGTTTCAAACGCTACCTGCGCGACAAGGCTGGGCAGTACTGTGGCGTTAACTTCAAAACGATGATAGACCGCTGGATTGGACAGTATCACGATCTATCAGCCGAAGACTTCCTTCTGAATGTGCTGAAAAATGACATAAAGGAAGGTTGCCCGCAGTGGATACGGTGTGTTGCCGAGTACCCAGCAATTCTTGCCGAGGCCAATGAAAAGCGTATTTTCGAGCAGAGAGGACATGTCATCATGGCTCAATACAAGACCACAAACAGTCACTGCTTTGACCCGATCTTCGTTTATCTTTGGTATTTGTGCAAAGATAAGCAGGTTGCTGAAAATAAATTCATGTTGTATGACTCAAAGAGCGAACACGGACACGCCTTCGAGTTGGAGGCAGCTGGCCACAAATACTTTGTCGAGTGGGATGACGTAGATGGGCAGTACCGCATCACGAAAGACGGAGGTGAGCCAGTGGTCTATACACCAGAGGGCACGGTTTCATTCATGGAGGGTATTATTTGAGGATAACTAAAACGCTTTCCTGAATTATAACTGTCTGCTAAACTTTTCGCTTTCCAAAATAGTAGCGGACAGTTATAACGGGAGTTCGTGATAATGGCTGCGGAGTTGCGTGCAGAGGGTCATTTACCGACGCAGAATGTTGGTGTAAATGCTTAATGGGCTGTAGTATAAGGTGTTGCCGATGTTTGAAAAATCTGCGAGTGACAAGCCAGCACCAGTTTAGCATAAAAAGCCCTCCCGATGCAGGGGGCAACCGAGCCTCGGGAGGTAAAACGAAACCGATTTCAGGCACAAAATCAGCACTGCAAAGGTAGTGCTTTTTTCGTTATTCCCGAAATCCCTTTTGACGGCGGCGGCAAATCCGCCATGCGGCGGCGAGCGCGGCGGCTGTCATCGCGGCGCGTCCGAGCCAAATCTGCGTGTGCTGCCACCATGAGAGGGGCTTTTCGACCTCAACGACCTGCGCGGTCTTGGCGGTGTCGGTATGCGATGTGTCGCGGCTCGCTGCCGTGGCGACCCTCACTGTGTCATGCACTTCGCGGACGCGCTCGCGCCACCGCCACACCTCGCGTACCACGGTGTCGCCGTTGATGACGACTGCGATGCTGTCGCGGACGATTACGCTGTCGCGGCGTATGATGATGTCGGCGCGGCGGCTTGCCGTGTCGATGCGCACCGTGTCGTGGACTTCGCGGACGCTCTCCACAGGGACGTATATGCGGCGGCTGCATGAGGGCAGCAACGCCAGTATTGTCAGTAAGTACAACAGCTTCTTCATTGTGTTACTTTGGCGGTCTAAGGTAAAATAAGCGGTATCGGTTCTGCTTATTCGGCGAATTTGAACGAGTTGACGCGGTTGCGCCAGCCGTTCAGGAACACAATCTGCGAGGGTCTGCGGCGCACTATGCTGTCGAAGTATGCGAGCCGCGCCGCCTTGACGCGCTCGAACAGCTGCTGCGGGTCTGCGGCGTTTATGGCGGCGAGTGTCCTTTTGCCGACGATGCCGTCTGCCGTCACGCCCAGCAGCTTCTGCACTTTGGGTATTGCGATTTATTACTGTCCGCTAAACATTTCAGGGAGGCGGCAAGGAAAAAGGGCTGATTCC
>URTA01000089.1 GCA_900550645.1 uncultured Porphyromonadaceae bacterium | reverse complement strand
GCGGTCACAAGGTGGAGGAGGAAATCAATTCCTTGGCATCGACTCCCGACATAGTGGTCGCTACTCCAGGACGGCTGCTCGACCATGCCGTGCGCCGCAACATTGACCTCGTCCCGGTGCGCATACTTGTCCTTGACGAGTTTGACAAGACCCTCGAGCTCGGCTTCACCGACGAGATGGAGAGGATATGCCGCCGCCTGAAGAATGTGAGCCACACATACCTGACATCGGCAACCGACATAGCGGAAATTCCCGGCTATATCAGCCTGGGCAACCCGCTGCGCCTCGATTTCACAGGAGGCGGTGACACTCCTCGCGACCGCATGGCGATACACCGCGTCACCTCGCAGCTGGCTGACAAGCTCGAGTGCCTCCACGCGCTGCTCTGCTCCCTGGCGGAAGAGGACGGCACGATAGGGCGCACCATCGTTTTCGCCAACCACCGCGAGAGTGCCGTGCGCATATTCCGTTGGCTGAGCGGTAAGGGCGTGCCTTGCGGCATATACCACGGCGGACTGGACCAGATAGACCGCGAAAAGGGGGTGGAGATGTTCAACAACGGCTCTACACCCGTGCTTATAGCGACTGACCTGGCGGCTCGCGGCCTCGACATCGAGAAGGTGTGCAACATCATTCATTACCACCAGCCGGTGAGTGCAGAGACTTTTGCGCACCGCAACGGACGAACTGCCCGCGTCACGGCGCAGGGCGACATTTATGTCATTCTCGGTCCTGAAGAGCGTCCGGCGGAGTTCATCGACATTGACGACGAATACCAAGTGAAAGGCGGGACGCGCCGTTTGCTGTCGCCCTCGACGACGGTTTATTTCTGTGCCGGCAGGAAGGACAAGGTGTCGCGTGGCGACATACTCGGCTTCCTGGTCAAGGAGTGCGGACTGGCTGCCGGGGATGTCGGCAAGATATTCGTTGCCGAGCGGTATGCCCTTGTCGCAGTGCCGACTGAAATGGCTGAAACGGTGGTGCAACGCTCACGAACCGCCAAGGTCAAAGGGAAGAGGGTAAAGGCAAGCATCGCCCTTGCCACGCTCTGGGACTGACGCGGCATTTGTAAAGAGTGTTAATTCATTGTTCGCGCAAACCCTCAAATTTGTGGGGGTGGCACATTTGTCCTATCTTTGCGTGGAATATTACAGGTGAAAAACGAGATTGTGTTTTTATAAAGAGTTTCTACTATGGGTAAAACAAAGAAATTCCTGACTTGTGACGGGAACCAGGCTGCGGCTCATGTCAGCTACATGTTTACTGAAGTCGCTGCTATCTATCCCATTACGCCTTCGTCAACCATGGCGGAGTGTGTCGATGACTGGTCTGCTGCCGGGAGAAAGAACCTTTTCGGCGAGACAGTGCGTGTTCAGGAGATGCAGAGTGAGGCCGGTGCCGCCGGAGCCGTTCACGGTTCATTGCAGGCTGGTGCGCTCACAACCACATACACAGCATCGCAGGGTCTGCTGCTGATGATTCCGAATATGTACAAGATTGCCGGCGAGCTGCTGCCGTGCGTGTTCCACGTGTCGGCTCGCGCTCTCGCGTCGCACGCATTGAGCATCTTCGGCGACCACCAGGATGTCATGGCGACGCGCCAGACTGGCTTTGCCCTCTTCTGCGAGGGCTCGGTGCAGGAGGTCATGGACCTTGCCGCCGTGCCGCACCTTGCGACTATCAAGAGCCGTGTGCCGTTCATTAACTTCTTCGACGGCTTCCGCACCAGCCACGAGATACAGAAGGTTGAAGAGATGAGCCAGGAAGACCTCATGCCGCTTATCGACCGCGAGGCTCTAGACCGCTTCCGCAAGTTTGCCCTCAACCCCGATGCCCCGGTGGCACGAGGCATGGCTGAAAACCCCGACGTATACTTCCAGCATCGCGAATCGTGCAATCCGTTCTATGATGCTGTCCCCGAAATAGTTGAGCAGTACATCAACGAGATCAACCGCATCACAGGCCGCAATTACGGGTTGTTCGACTACTACGGCGACCCCGAGGCCGAGCGTGTCATCATTGCTATGGGGTCTGTCACACAGGCTGCACAGCAGATAGTTGACCTGCTCCGCTCGCGTGGCGAGAAAGTCGGACTGGTGAGCGTTCACCTGTATCGTCCCTTCTCCGCCCGCCATTTCCTCGCTGCTGTCCCCAAGACTGCCAAGCGCATTGCCGTGCTTGACCGCACCAAAGAGCCGGGCAGCGTCGGCGAGCCGCTCTACATGGACGTGAAGAACTGCTTCTACGGAGTGGAGGACGCTCCCCTAATCGTAGGCGGCAGATACGGGTTGAGCTCAAAGGACACCACCCCCGCGCAGATACAGGCTGTGTTTGACAACCTAGCCCTCCCTGAACCGAAGAACAACTTCACCGTGGGCATCGTCGATGACGTGACTTTCCTGTCGCTTCCAGAAGTGCCGGAGTTCCCAGTTGACAACGAGGGGCTTTTCGAGGCCAAGTTTTACGGCCTCGGCGCAGACGGCACTGTCGGCGCAAACAAGAACTCCGTGAAGATAATAGGGGAGAACACTGACAAGTATTGCCAGGCGTATTTCTCTTACGACTCCAAGAAATCGGGTGGCTTTACGTGCTCGCACCTGCGTTTCGGCAACCACCCCATACGCGCAACATACCTCGTCAATACGCCCAATTTCGTGGCTTGCCACGTCCAGGCATACCTGCGTATGTATGATGTTATGAAGGGGTTGCAGCCCGGCGGCACGTTCCTGCTCAATACTATCTGGGAGGGCGATGAACTCGCCAAGAACCTGCCCAACCGCGTGAAACGCTATCTGGCAGCAAACAGCATAACGCTCTATTATATCAACGCCAGCCGCATTGCACAGGAGATTGGCCTCGGCAACCGCACCAACACCATTCTTCAGAGCGCATTCTTCCGCATCACTGGGGTAATCCCCGTTGACCTCGCCATTTCGGAGATGAAGAAGTTCATTGTCAAGTCGTATGGCAAGAAGGGCGAGAACGTGGTCAACATGAACTATGCAGCCGTAGACCGTGGCGGCGAATACCACAAGCTGCCCATCGATGCCGCCTGGGCTGAACTCCCCGACGACGAGGCTGCTGACAACGGCAACCCGAAGTTCATCAAGGAGGTTGTTGAGGTCATCAACGCCCAGGACGGCGATTCGCTGCCAACTTCGGCTTTTGTCGGCCTTGAGGACGGCACTTGGCTGCAGGGCACTGCCCGCTACGAGAAGCGAGGTGTCGCTGCTTTCGTGCCGCGCTGGAACCCGGACAACTGTATTCAGTGCAACAAGTGTTCGTTTGTATGCCCCCACGCTGCTATTCGACCATTCGTCCTCGATGAGGTGGAAATGACGAAGTCCCCCTTTGCTGACGGCGAAACCATTCCCGCTATCGGCAAGCAGTTCGCTGGTATGCGCTATCGCCAGCAGGTGAACGTGCTTGACTGCCTCGGCTGCGGCAACTGTGCCGATGTTTGCCCCGGCAAGCGCGGCGAAAAAGCCTTGTCGATGCACCATATCGAGGAGGAATACGGCGTGCAGAAATTCTGGGACTACTGCTTCGGCAACGTCAAGAGCAAGCAGTCGCTCGTTGACACGACGCTCAATGTGAAGAACAGCCAGTTCGCGACACCCCTCTTCGAGTATTCCGGCGCTTGTTCCGGCTGCGGCGAGACTCCGTATGTGAAACTTCTAACACAGCTCTTCGGTGACCGTCAGGTGGTGGCCAACGCTACCGGTTGCTCGTCGATATACTCCGGCTCTGTCCCCTCTACGCCCTATTGCACCGACGAGAAGGGTCACGGCCCGGCATGGGCAAACTCCCTGTTCGAGGACTTCTGCGAGTACGGTCTGGGTATGCACGTCGCCTACCGCAAGTTGCGCGAGCGTGTCGTTGACCTCCTTTCAGGCGCAGAAGGAAATCCTTCCGCCGCGCCCGAGTTCAAGGCTATGGCTCGCGAGTGGCTCGATTGCCGCGAGGGTGCCGCCGCTTCACGCGCTGCCGGCGAGAAGATAACCGAATACATCAAGTCCAACGGCCTCGAGGGTGACAGCTACTATCATTCGCTGCTCAACCTGTCGCACTACTTCTCCAAGCGCAGCCAGTGGATTATCGGCGGCGACGGCGCAAGCTACGACATCGGCTACGGCGGTCTCGACCATGTGATTGCTTCTGGCGAGAATGTCAACATACTCGTGCTTGACACCGAAGTGTACTCCAACACTGGCGGACAGTCATCCAAGTCAACGCCGATAGGTGCTATCGCCAAGTTTGCCGCTTCCGGCAAGCGCATACGCAAGAAGGACCTCGGCCTTATGGCGACTACATACGGCTATGTCTATGTGGCACAGGTAGCAATGGGTGCGGACAATGCACAGACGCTGAAGGCTATACGTGAAGCAGAAGCGTATGACGGTCCCTCGCTGGTGATAGCATACGCTCCCTGCATCAACCATGGACTGAAAGCCGGCATGGGCAAGAGCCAGGCAGAGGAGATGCTCGCCGTCGAATGCGGCTACTGGCATCTGTGGCGTTATAACCCCGCCGCCGAGGCTGAAGGCAAGAACCCCTTCTCGCTCGACAGCAAAGAGCCCGACTGGAGCAAGTTTGCCTCGTTCCTCAAAGGAGAGGTGCGCTTCGCATCGCTTGCCAAGCTGTACCCCGCAGAGGCCGACGAACTCTTCCGCGCAGCCGAGGACAACGCTAAGTGGCGGTATAACAACTACAAACGCCTCTCGCAGCAGAACTGGGGCATTGACCCCGAGCTGACGCCAGCCGAGACCGCGTTGCGCAAAGACTGACCCAGATCCCCACATACCGCGAGGGTGCGCCACTCATCATGACGCACCCTCGCAGTCGAACTTTTTCCGCGAAAGCGGTGTTGATATTTTGACAGAGAGGAAATTATTGCTAATTTTGCACTGTCAAATGGGGGCAGGTTTCCCCCTCAAAGAAATACTTCGGGGCGAAAGCAACGATTTTAGGCATCTGCAGGCGCGGATGGAAAAGAGCAGTCGCAAGGTTGCTCTTTTTCAATATAGTTCATTTTGTGAACCTGCAGTTCGGATAATTGCTGCACCCTAAAAATGTGCCGTAGCGGCCGTGCCGTTGTATGAGCGTGCCGCCGCATCTGGGGCATCGGTCGTTCTCCGTCAAGCAGTCATTTTTCATGGCTGCTTGCTGCGCATAGAGGATGTGTGATTGTCTGCCTTCCTTGTCCGTGACATTGAGCTGCGTCAGGTAATCGGCAATCTGCCGGCAATCATCGATGCTCATCACAATGTCCCGGTACTGATATATGTATGGTTTCAATTCTTCCCTCCACAATACATTGCCTCCTTCGCCATACAGCCTGATAGAAGAAGTGTTCAGAAATACTACCGCCGAATAGACGGGGTATTGATGACCCTGCAATAGCCGTTGCAGAAATCGTACATGTCTCTCATTCTGCCAAATGGGATTGTAGAGCCTGTACTTGTTGCCCCAAATGTTCTGTGTCCAGTATTGCTTGTCGGTATTGCCATAGATCCAGCCTTTGTATGTTTTCGTCTCAATTACGAAGATGCCGTAGATTGAGATGACTATATGGTCTATCTGGCACGAATAGTTTCCAGACTTTAACAGTATGTTGTTCAGGATTATATATTCTTCGTCTGGCAAAAACGACAGGGAGAGAGCCACGCTCTTTTCGCCCATGCGGCCTTTTATTTGAGGCAGTTTAGTCCTCAAATAATATAGGAGCGCGAAGATTGCGATGACTATTAATATTGTCATAAACTGAATCTCTGTGATTTGTAGGCTTCAGATGACGGTGCAAATATAACGAATTAATTTGAAGCGGCGTGCGTTTGCGCTGGCAGGGTAGGGGGCATGGTACGCCATTCGACTGATTGTTAGTTGATTGTCGGCTAAGCTATAATAGCCATTACAGCCATAATAGCCATAATAGCCATAATAGCCATAATAGCTAAACCCAATTGTCAAGACCCCAGTTGCGTAATCGGGACGAAATGGCTAACTTTGTCGGCGAAACCAAGAGCCAAGACAGATGCAGTACCCGCTGATTTCGGAATACGTCCGCGCCATACAGGATGCGGCGAGCAACCTCGACAAACTGGCGCACCTCGAGCCGGTGGCTGACAAGCACGGCGAGCCGTACCGCAGCAGCGGCGCGTTTGCCGTCGTCTTCAAGATGCGCGACCCGAAAACCGGGCGTTGCTACGCGCTGAAATGCTTCACGGAGGAGCAGGAGGGGAGAGCCGAGGCGTACCGCCGCATCG
>URTA01000088.1 GCA_900550645.1 uncultured Porphyromonadaceae bacterium | reverse complement strand
CTGCTTTTCAAGAAGTTGGGTATGCCTCTTTGTGGTTTAGCGGACAGTAATAAATAAAAATATCGAAGGCGGGCTGAACGACCCGCCTTCGCGCATATAGGGGTATAAAATTCCTCGG
Source organism: uncultured Porphyromonadaceae bacterium (assembly GCA_900550645.1). GTDB lineage: Bacteria > Bacteroidota > Bacteroidia > Bacteroidales > Muribaculaceae > Lepagella. The sequence continues at coordinate 6,154 of URTA01000088.1, read as the reverse complement.
GTTATTTCACAGCGTGGACAGCGGACATGATGACTTCGGAGACTGTGGGGTGTCCGAAGATGACGTCTTCCATCTTCTCTATGGTGAAGCCGGCGTTGATCATGTCGGCGCACTGCTGCGCCAGGTCTGCCGCCTGTACGCCCATGATATGCGCACCGATGAGCAGCCCCTCCTCGGTGAAGATGAGCTTGCAGAGGCCTTCAGACTCGCCGAGGGCAAGTGCCTTGCCGTTGGCGCGGAAGAAGCTCTGGCCTGTGCGTACCTTCATGCCGCGTTCCTTGCACTGGTCGGAGGTTAGGCCTACCATGCCACACTCAGGCACTGTGAACACTGCGGAGGGAACGACATCCATGCGGATGCTGTCCTCCTTGCCCTGAATGGCGTTCAGCGCATGCAGCCCCTGGAAGGTGGCTACGTGGGCGAGCATCATACGCGCATTGACATCGCCGATGGCGTATATGCCGGGGACGTTGGTGCGCATATTGTCGTCTACGCTGATGCCGCGCTTGGTGTATTCCACGCCGGCAGCCTCGAGGTTGAGGCCGTCAACACGCGGCGCACGGCCTACGGCCATGAGCAGGTCGGTGGAAACGACTGTCTCCTCCTTGCCCTTGCACTCGTAGGTGACAACGATGTCGCCGTCCTCGTTCTTGGCAATTGCCTTGGCAGCTGCGGAGGTGATGATTTTCACGCCCTTCTTGGTCATAGCCTGTTTCAGACGCTTGGATATGTCGCTGTCAAAGGGCGGCAGTATCTGCTTCATGAACTCGATGACCGTAACCTGCGAGCCGAGGCTGTTGAATATGCCGGCGAACTCCATGCCTATCACACCGCCGCCGATAATGGTGAGCGACTCGGGGATATGGTCTATGGAGAGGAGGTCGGTTGAGTCCATGACGCAGTCGAGGTCATGACCGGGTATGGGAAGCGAGCGGGAGTCGCTGCCAGTGGCAATGATGATGTTGTCGGCAGTGTACTCCTCCCCTCCTGCGATGACAGTCTTGGCATCGCGGAATGAGGCGTACTCGTTGACCACATTCACCTTCGCGCCCTTCATGAGCATGGCGATGCCGTCACGCAGCTGCGCGACGATGCCGTCCTTGCGTTCCATGATTTTGCCGAAATCTACGGAGAATGTGAAGTCGTCGATGCCGAACTGCTCCGCGTCCTTAAACTGCGAAACGACCTCGGCGTTGCGGCAGAGGCATTTGGTGGGGATGCAGCCACGGTTGAGGCAGGTGCCGCCGAGGTTGTCACCCTCAAAGAGGGTAACGGACATGCCTCGCTTGGCAGCGGTGAGGGCGGTTTCGTAGCCGCCCGGACCGGCACCAATGATTATAAGGTCACTATGCATTCTGCTTCAGTGTTTTGTAACTCAAAATAGGATGCTTGGCGGCGTTGGTCTCGTCGAGGTGACGCACAGGAGTTGTCAGCGGAGCCTCGATGACCTTTTCTGGGGTCTCGCGAGCCTCGCGGGCTACAGTGTGCATCACGTCGATAAACTCGTCGAGCGTCTCGAGGCTTTCGGTCTCGGTAGGCTCTATCATCATCGACTCGTGGAAGAGGAGCGGGAAGTAGATGGTCGGAGCGTGGAAACCGTAGTCGAGCAGACGCTTTGCCACATTGAGGGTGGTAACGCCGGTAGACTTGTCCTTAAGGCCGTCAAACACGAACTCGTGCTTGCAGACACCTGAAATCGGGAGCAGGTAGTCATCCTTGAGCGACTCCTTGATATAGTTGGCGTTGAGCGTAGCCATCGGGCCGACGTTGCGTATGCCCTCCTTGCCGAGGGTGAGGATGTAAGCGTAGGCCTTGAGCATCACGCCGAAGTTGCCGAAGAATGTCGATACCGAGCCGAGGCTCTCCTTGCCGCAGTCGATGTAGAACTTGCCGTCGTCGCCCTTCTTGACACGGGGGTTGGGGAGGAACTGGGTCAGGTGTGCAGCTACGCCGACAGGGCCTGAACCGGGACCGCCGCCGCCGTGAGGTGTCGAGAAGGTCTTGTGCAGGTTGATATGCATGATGTCGAAGCCCATGTCGCCAGGACGCACCTTGCCGAGCAGCGGGTTGAAGTTTGCTCCGTCATAGTAGAGCAGACCGCCGGCCTCGTGCACGAGCTTGGCAATCTCGATGATTTCGGTCTCAAACATACCCAGCGTGTTGGGGTTTGTCATCATGATACCGGCGATGGTGTCATCGAGCAGCGGCTTGAGGTCCTCCACGTCGATAGAGCCGTTGGGCTTTGACTTCACCTCAACGATTTCGAGGCCAGCCACCATTGCAGAGGCGGGGTTTGTGCCGTGGGCAGAGTCGGGGACAATGACCTTGGTGCGCTTCATGTCGCCGCGAGAGCGGTGGTATGAACGCATCACCATAAGGCCAGTCAGCTCGCCGTGTGCACCGGCATACGGGTTGAGCGTGAACTCGGCGAAACCTGCGAGGTTGGCGAGAGCCTTCTGGAGGTTGTAGTATACCTCAAGCGCACCCTGAACAGTCTCGGGGTTCTGCAAGGGGTGAATCTCGTTGAACTCGGGCATAGCAGCGATTTCCTCGTTGATTTTCGGGTTGTACTTCATGGTACAGCTGCCGAGGGGGTAGAAACCGGTATCAACGCCGAAGTTCTTGGTAGACAGATTGGTATAGTGACGCACCACATCGAGTTCGCTCACCTCGGGAAGGTTGAGAGCCTCGCTGCGCAGCAATCCTGCGGGGATGTCCTTTGCGCCGTCGGTATTGAACGTGTTCTTGGGCAGCTCGTAGCCCTTGCGGCCCTCGCGAGAAAGTTCAAATATCAGTTTATCGTAATATTTCATGTCTTATGCCTCCACCATTAGTTTAACAAGGTTATCAATCTCCTCTTTGGTACGCTTCTCGGTAACGGCAAACTCTACCATGCTGCCGCCGAGGTTGAGGCCGCCCATAATGCCATGCTGTTCGAGACGGCGGTTAACGGCATCGATGTCGAGGTCAGTCTTCATGACGAACTCCTTGAGGAAGGGCTTGTCGAAAGCGGGGGTGAACTTGCCGGTCTCGACGAGCTTGTTATAGAGGTAGTGTGCGCCGTCGCAGCTCATGCGGTTGACCTCCTTCAAGCCCTCGCGTCCCATGAGCGCCATGTAAATAGTGGCATAGAGAGCCATGAGCGACTGGTTTGAGCAGATGTTGGAGGTAGCCTTCTGGCGGCGTATGTGCTGCTCGCGAGCCTGGAGCGTGAGGACGTAGCAACGCTTGCCGTCAGCGTCCTTGGTGACACCCACGACACGTCCGGGCATCTTGCGCAGCATGCTGTTGGAGCATGAGAGGTAGCCGAGGTACGGGCCGCCGAAAGTCATCGGCATACCGAGGCTCTGGCCGTCGCCGCAAGCGACATCCGCGCCCCACTCCGCCGGAGTCCGCAACACTGCGAGCGTCGAGGGGTCGGCATTGATGCCGAAGAAGCCCTTTGCAGCATGGAGCTTGTCAGCAACGCCAGAGAAGTCCTCGATAATACCATACTTGTTGGGGCAGGGAGCGATGAACCCGGCAACGTTGCCGGCAGCCAGCAGCTCGTCGAGAGCGGCGAGGTCCGTCACGCCGTCCTTTTCAGGCACCATGGTGAGGTCAACGCCGTGGAAGTCAGCGTAGGTGCGGACAACGGCGAGGATGCGGTCAGATAGTGTGGAGGACAGCAGCACACGGTTCTTCTTGCGTGCGGAAGCCACCATCATGAACATCATCTCGGCGGTAGCAGTCGCGCCGTCATACATAGAGGCGTTGGTAGCCTCCATGCCGGTAAGCTCGCTTATCATGCTCTGGTACTCGAAGATGTACTGGAGCGTACCCTGTGAGATTTCAGGCTGGTAGGGGGTGTATGCGGTGTAGAACTCGCTGCGCTGCAACAGGTGAGCGACAACGGCGGGCGAATAGTGGTCGTATACGCCGCCGCCGGCGAATACCGTCATACGTTTGTTCTTCGCTCCGAGTTCACGCATGAACTTGCGCAGCTCCACCTCTGACATAGCAGAGGGAATGTCATATTCATCACGGAAAATGACCTCTGCGGGGATATCTCCATAGAGGTCATCTACCGATTTCACCCCGATTTTGTCGAGCATCACGCGGATGTCGGCATCGGTATGAGGAATAAACTTATTACTCATGATGTGTAAAATCAGAAATTAGGTATGTTAGCCAGAGGCTTCCGGGGTTGCCCCCTCTATAACCTCTGCAAAGTATCGCAGTGCAATCAAGACTGCGATACTTTGTTATGATATAGGATATAGAATGATAGTGATGGTCGCGCTTTGCGGAATTACTCCTCGCAGATTTTAGCGTAAGCGGCTGCATCCAGGAGGCTTTCGATTTCGGAAGCGTCGGATACCTTCACCTTCATGATCCAGTTAGCGTAAGCGTCAGCGTTGATAGCCTCGGGGGTATCCTCGAGAGCCTCGTTGATTTCCACGACCTCGCCAGACACGGGAGACATGAGGTCGCTGGCAGCCTTTACAGACTCAACTGCGCCGAACTCCTCATCCTTAGTCACCTCGTCACCAACCTCGGGCATGTCAACATACACGATGTTGCCGAGTGCGTGCTGTGCATAGTCAGTGATGCCGACAGTGGCAATTTCACCTTCGAGTTTCACCCATTCGTGGGACTCCGCATAGCGGAGATCGTCTAAAATCTTGCTCATGATATTATGGTTTTATTTGTTTGCTGTTTATTAAGCCGTTGCCACGAGGTGCGGCTTTACGGCTGTTGTTATTTCTTGTAGTTCTTGTCGTAGAAACGCTTCTTGACCACCTTGCCGGGGAACGTTTTCTTGCGGATGCGGATTTCGACCTCCGTGCCGAGCTTGTCGTAGGGCTTGTTGACCATGGCCATAGCGACGCTCTTGCCGGTAGAGATAGAACGGTAACCGGTAGTCACCTCGCCGACAACCTCGCCATTGACCTCCACGGGATAGCCGTGACGGGGAATTGCATTGCCCTCGAGCTCGATACCGATGATGCGGCGTTTCACGCCGTTGGCTTTCTGCGCTGCGAGTGCTTCCTTGCCGATAAACTCCTCCTTGTCGAGTTTGACAAACATACTGAGGCTTGCCTCAATCGGTGTAATGTCAGCGCTGAGCTCATCGCCGTAGAGGGGCAGGCCGACCTCGAAGCGGAGAGTGTCGCGGCAACCGAGACCGCAGGGAGTCACGCCGGCTTCCATGAGCTTGTCCCACAGACGCTGTGTGAACTCGTGGCTTCCGTATACCTCGAAGCCGTCCTCGCCAGTATATCCGGTACGGCTTATGATAACATCCTCGCCTTCAATGTGGAAAGTCTTGAAGTTGTAGAACGCAATGCTCTTCAGGTCGAGACCCATGAGACGCTCGAGAGTCTCCTCTGCCTTCGGACCCTGTACAGCGACCTCGCCGTAGTAGGGGCTTTCGTCAGTTATAGTCACGTCGTAACCCTCGGCGTTGCCCTTGATCCAAGCGACATCCTTGTCGATGTTGGCAGCGTTGATTACGAGGAAATACTCGTTGTCGTTTACCTTGTATACGAGCAGGTCATCTACAGTGCCGCCGTTTTCGTAGCACATCATGCCGTAGAAAATCTGGCCGTCGGGCGCGTCAGTGACATCACCTACAAATATGTGCATGACATACTTGAAAGCCTCCGGGCCTTTGATTCTCACCTCGCCCATGTGGCTGACATCAAACACACCCACTGCGTGGCGCACTGCGTTGTGTTCCTCGGTGATTGTGCTGTACTGTATGGGCATGTCGAAACCGCCGAAGGGTTCCATCTTCGCACCCAATTTGACATGACGGTCATAAAGACACGTTCTGACGAGTTTATCCTCCATTTGTCTTGTTGTATTTTGTCGGTTATTGAAATTTAAGGTTAGTCGGCGCATTGCTGCGCCACTTTGCAATCGGGCGATTTGGCAACCGCCGTTTTGTGTTTCAAAGTTAGCATTAAAGCGGCGATTGGCAAAATATTTATCCAAAAAAGAATTGGCAGTGGTGAAACATCGCCTTTGAACCGCCCGCAACATCCGCCAGGAGCGGCGTCACTCCTCGCCGTCGCCAGGCTTCCACAGGTGCTTTTTCATGTCTACACACCCATTCTCCTTGACAGCAACACCCTCCTGCCGCAACAGAGCCGCTTGCTTAGGCCAGCAG
>URTA01000087.1 GCA_900550645.1 uncultured Porphyromonadaceae bacterium | reverse complement strand
TGTGAAAATGTGCGGAAAACTTCTGGATGCTCCGCAAGAAGAAAAGCCGGCGGCGGGCCGGCTTTGAAAATGTTCAAAATATCGGGGAATATGGTCAGACGTTGAAGCGGAAATGCATTATGTCACCGTCCTGAACCACATATTCCTTGCCCTCGACAGCCATCTTCCCGGCCTCCTTGACAGCCATTTCCGAACCGAGAGTTACAAAATCCTGGTATTTGATGACCTCGGCACGTATGAACCCCTTCTCGAAATCGGTATGAATGATGCCGGCGGCCTGTGGAGCTTTTGTGCCGCGCAGGAAAGTCCACGCCCTCACCTCATCCGGGCCGGCAGTAAAGTATGTCTGCAGGTCGAGCAGCGAATATGCCCCGCGTATCAGACGAGCCACGCCCGATTCCTCAAGCCCCATCTCCTGCAAAAACTCCTGCCGCTCCTCGTATGTGTCGAGTTCAGCGATTTCACTCTCGGTCTTGGCAGCAACGATGAGCAGCGAAGCGTTCTCTCCGGCAATGGCCTGACGCACCGCGTCCACATATTTGTTTCCGGACACGGCGGAAGCGTCATCGACGTTGCACACATACAGGACGGGCTTGTTTGTGAGCAGGAACAGGTCACGGGCAAACCGCGTCTCGTCCTGGGTCTCGAACTCCACGGAGCGGGCAGGACGGCCATGCTCGAGAGCCTCCTTGTATTTCTGCAACACTGCGGCCTGAAGCTTTGCAGTCTTGTCGCCGCCAGTCTGCGCGGCCTTCAGGGTCTTGGCAAGGCGGTTATCGACGGTTTCGAGGTCCTTGATCTGCAATTCATAGTTTATCACCTCGAGGTCACGCACCGGGTCAACGGAGGCATCTACGTGGGTGATATTGTCATCGTCAAAGCAACGCAACACGTGGAGTATCGCATCAGTTTCGCGGATGTTTGCGAGGAACTTGTTGCCGAGACCCTCGCCCTTAGACGCGCCTTTGACCAATCCGGCGATATCGACGATTTCGACAGTCGCCGGGACAACGCTTTTGGGGTTGCACATCTCGACGAGCTTGTTCAGACGGTCGTCAGGAACAGTAATAACGCCAATATTCGGTTCGATGGTGCAGAAAGGGAAATTTGCCGACTGCGCCTTGGCGTTGCTGAGGCAGTTGAAGAGAGTGGATTTGCCGACGTTAGGGAGACCGACGATCCCGCATTTGAGAGCCATATAATAATATGTATGTATATAATTTGAGACAAAATAGGCACGAGCCGAGGCTAATGCCGTGCAAAATTAGGCATAAAAACGAAAATAGGCAATAGTGCAGCGTCCTGGCAACGGCAGCAATGCTATACATATAATATAGTATACGACAAGGCCGCCTATCCTTAAGGATAAGCGGCCTTGCGGGTGGGCGCTGAGGGATTCGAACCCCCGACCCTCTGCTTGTAAGGCAGACGCTCTAAACCAGCTGAGCTAAGCGCCCCGTTTGCGACTGCAAAGTTACTACATTCATTTTACACCACCAAATTTTTTTGCTAATTTTGCGTGGAAATTTTTCGTGCAGCTGCGGCATATCACCGCAATGCACTAACACACACTACATTATGGAATTATCTACACTCACGGCGATTTCGCCGATAGATGGACGCTACCGGTCGAAATGCGAGGGACTGGACAAGTATTTCTCCGAGTTCGGACTGATACGCTACCGTGTCAAAGTCGAAGTGGAATACTTCATCGCCCTGTGCCAGGCTGGGCTGAAGGAGCTGTCCGGCATTGACGATTCAATGTTCGCCAAGCTGCGCCAGGTCTACGAAGAGTTCACAACAGACGACGCACTCGAAATCAAGGCGACAGAAAGCGTCACCAACCACGACGTGAAAGCCGTCGAGTATTTCCTGAAAAGCCGCTTCGATGCGCTCGGGCTGCAAGAATACAAGGAGTTCATCCATTTCGGGCTGACATCGCAGGACATCAACAATACCGCCGTGCCCATGTCGATAAAGGACGCGCTGAACAAGGTGTACTGCCCGCTGCTCGAGCAGCTCGTGTCGCGCCTCGCCTCGCTGGCAGAGGAATGGGCAGACGTGCCTATGCTGGCACGCACACACGGGCAGCCCGCCACTCCGACACGCCTGGGCAAGGAGATAAACGTGTACGTATACCGCCTGCGCCAGCAGATCAACGCGCTGCGCGGCGTGAAGATAAGCGGCAAGTTCGGCGGCGCGACAGGCAACATGAATGCACACCATGTGGCATACCCGGGCATTGACTGGCCGGCATTCGGCAACCGCTTCCTGCGCGAAAGCCTCGGCATCGAGCGCGAGGAAGTGACAACGCAGATATCAAATTATGACAACATGGCGGCTCTGTTTGACGCGCTGCGCCGCATCAACACTATAATCCTCGACCTGGACCGCGACTTCTGGATGTACATATCAATGGACTATTTCAAGCAGAAAATCAAGGCCGGCGAGGTCGGAAGCTCTGCCATGCCGCACAAAGTCAACCCAATAGACTATGAGAACTCGGAAGGCAACCTGGGCATCGCCAACGCCATTTACGCGCACCTGTCGCAGAAGCTGCCGGTTTCGCGCCTGCAGCGCGACCTGACCGACTCGACAGTGCTGCGCAACGTGGGCGTGCCGATGGGACATTCAGTCATCGCCTTCGCCTCGACACTGAAAGGCCTCGACAAGCTGCTTATCAACCGCGAGGCTATACATGACGACCTGGGACGCCGCTGGAACGTGCTGGCAGAAGCCATACAGACCGTCCTGCGCCGCGAGGGATACGAAAAGCCATACGAGGCTTTGAAGGCTTTGACTCGCGTCAACAGCGAAGTCACGCAGGAGAGCCTCGCCGAATTTATCAACTCGCTCAATGTGCGCGACGAAGTCAAGACGCAGCTCCTTGCCCTCACCCCTCTGAATTACACAGGGTTCTGACACACAGCGTGTGTAAAAACCGTACAAGCCTGGTACGCGGCACGCCGCGTACCGGCTTTTGCAATTATACATTAATATGAAAGAAACTGACGAAACCATGCCGGACGTTTGCGGCATACATATAGCCGACTATGACTACCCGCTCGACGACGCACGGATAGCAAAGCATCCGCTCGCAGACCGCGACCGTTGTCTGCTGCTGACGTGCGACAGCCAGGGAAATATTGCTGACAAGCGATTTGACGCGCTGCCAGAGCTGCTCACCAAAGGGTCGCTCATGGTGTGCAACAACACGCGAGTCATCAACGCACGGCTGCAATTCCGCAAACCCACCGGCTCGGTGATAGAAGTCTTCCTGCTCGAGCCGGAAGAGCCGTCCGACTATGCGCTGGTGTTCCAGACTCGCGGACGCTGCGTATGGAAGTGCATGGTAGGCAACCTGAAACGATGGAAGCAGGACGCGCTGGAGCGTGCAATAGCCCTCGGCGAGCCGCAACGCAACGTCACGCTGCGGGCTACGCGCATGGAGGCGTGTGCCGGCAACTCGCACCTCGTGGAACTGCAATGGGACGACCCCTCGGCAACATTTGCCGACATCGTCGATGCTGCTGGACGCATACCCATCCCCCCGTACCTCGGGCGTGCATCCGAAGAGTGCGACGACACTGACTACCAGACAGTTTATTCAAAAATAAAGGGGTCGGTGGCAGCACCGACAGCCGGGCTGCACTTCACAGACAAGATGATAAGCACACTCGCCGACGCAGGGATAGAACGCCGCGAACTGACACTGCACGTCGGCGCGGGCACGTTCCAGCCGGTCAAGAGCGATGAAATCGGGGGACACCCCATGCACACAGAGGTCTACGGCATCAGCCGCGATGTGCTGGAGGCGGTAATCGCCGCCAAACGCGCCGGACAGCCGCTGACTGCCATAGGCACAACGAGCGTGCGCACCCTCGAGTCGCTTCCATACGCCGGGCGGCACATAATGCGCGGCGAAGACCCGCACGTCACGCAGTGGGAGGCATACAGCGGCGACACCGCCGAGATGAACACCATCGAGATGCTCGAAGCCCTCGCCGCATACATGGACAGCCACGGCATAACGACCTTCACCTCCTCGACTGCGATAATGATTGCCCCCAGCTTCCAGTGGCGCATCACCGATGCCATGGTCACCAACTTTCACCAGCCGCAATCGACGCTGCTGCTGCTCGTCTCCTCTTTTCTCGGCAAGGACGAGGACGGCGGCGAGCGTTGGCGGCGCGTATATGACCACGCGCTCGCGGGCAGCTACCGATTCCTGTCATACGGCGACGCTTGCCTGTTTTTCCGCGCTTCTGAAACGTGAGCAGCAACGCATACATACGCATTGGCACTCGACCAAGCGACGAGATTTCGATAGCCCTGCCCCCGTCGAAAAGCATCGCGGCGCGGCAGATGATGATCGCTGCATACGCCGACGCGCCCCTGCCGCCATACGATGACAGCTGGTGCGACGACCTGCGCTGCCTGCACCGAGCCATCACCGCTGTCCGGCGCGGAGAGTCCTTAATCGATGTCAGCAGCTCAGGGACGGCATTGCGTTTCATCGCCTCATATATATGTATGCGGGCGAATGCCATGACCGTGCTGACAGGAAGCGAGCAGCTCCAACGCCGCCCCATTGCACCGCTCGTCAACGCGCTTGCCGCCCTCGGCTGCCGCGTCAGGCATGCCGGAGCAGACGGTCACGCGCCGCTCGAGATAACCCCAGGCGAAATATGTGGCGGCAAAGTCGAGGTTGACACCTCCGAGAGCTCGCAATACCTGTCGTCGCTGTTGCTCGCCGCCCCCTGGACGCGCCACGGGCTGCACATACACTGCACCGGAACTGCAGTTTCAACGCCCTACTCGCAGATGACCATGAAGATGCTCCGCGCTGCCGGCGCACAAATCTGCACAGAAGCACGCGACATCATAGTCAGCCCCGGGAGCCTCACCCACGACACACGCCCGCCCGAAAGCGACTGGAGCGCAGCCTCATACATGTATGAGGCCATGGCATTACGCAGCCCCGGCGCATTGCGCATACGCATGGAGGGGCTGCGCCGACCACAGGACACATTGCAGGGCGACAACGCAATCGCCGGCATATACCGGCAACTCGGCGTCAAAACCACTTACGACGACAGCGGCGCAACCATCGAGAAGACGACATGGGGCGATACCGAGCATTTCGACTTATACATGGGCGGCATCATTGACCTCGTCCCGACAGTAGCGGCTACACTCAGCGGACTCCGCATACCCTTCCGCCTGTACGGCATCTCACACCTGCGGCACAAGGAGAGCAACCGCCTTGCCACAGTCAGCGCGATGCTGCGCAGCCTCGGATATGCCGTCACCGTCACCAACGACACACTGGAAAGCGGGCATTACTCCCCTCCCGAAAACACAGCAACCGTTGACGCAGCCGGCGACCACCGCATAGCCATGGCCGCCGCCCCGCTCGCAATATTCCGCCCTATGAACATACGCGATGCCGCATGCGTTGACAAATCGTTCCCCGGCTACTTCGACCGCCTCGCACAGCTCGGGTATGGCATCACCCTCACCAATAAATCAGACACACCATGACCGGAGCATTGATCATCCTCGCCGTCACCGCCGCAATCGGACTGGTGCTATACCTCGCCGACCGCCTGTATTACCGCCGCCGGAATCCAGAAAACGGCAATGCGGAGCAAACCGATGAACCCGCAGCAACCGAAGCTGAAACCGATGGGGAAGAGAACAGCGGGGAATGTTGCGGCATGCACATAGTCTGCGAGAAAGAAACGCTGTCGCCGTTCACCACCGAGGCTGAATATTTCGACGACGAGGAACTTGACAAATACCAGGGCACAGCCGCCGACGCATACACCCCGGAACAGACAGAGCAATTCTGCGACATACTGATGACCATGCGCCCCGAGGAAGTGTCAGCATGGGTACGGTCACTGGCGATACGCGGCATCGAGCTGCCCACGGCCATCCGCGACGAAGTGCTCCTCATCGTCAGCGAAGCCCGCCGCAAATAAAGCCGGCCTTTCACTTCCAAAACACTCCTAGAACTCGCAAGTCACCGAAAAACTTGGGACACGGCAGAGGCCAATGATATAAAAAGGGCCGCGCGATTCACATCGAACGACCCACGGGGAATTTAATTGAAAATTTATTGTGTATTTGGAATTTAGTATATGTTTAAATCAGTATGTCAGTCCCTTTTGCGGACGGCACGCACACGCTTGTTCAGCATACGGTCAGACGTATTCGCCGCGCCGTCCCACGATACGGCATTCGCATTGTCGTTGACAGCCGTCGATGACCAGAAATCAGCGCCAGACATCTCTGTGCAGCCCGCTCCAAATGTCAGTCCGCTCGCACCGTTGAACTGTCCGCTCGCCGGCAGATACCACTTGACATCCGCCTCCGTCAGAGGAGTTATTGAATTATTACTGTCCGCTAAACCGCAGAGAGGCACACCCAACTTCTTGAAGAGCAG
>URTA01000086.1 GCA_900550645.1 uncultured Porphyromonadaceae bacterium | reverse complement strand
AAGAACTTGCGCCTCTTCAAAACCATTTACCCCAATTTTGATGCGGTTGCCCTGGCACTGACACCGTAAAAATCACGGAACAGACGGCAGAGACATCTGTCGTCCATGACAGTATCATCCTCGACATGCGCGGCGACACCATCTACAAGGAGGTATGGCACGTGCGTGACCGACAGCACACCGTGTCAGGAGACCGCAGACGCATAACACACGACACTGTGGTCATACATAAGCCTGTCGTGGCTGAACGGGAGAGCGACACCGCCGCAGGGCGCAAGCCGTCGCTGCTGCAACGCATCGAACGTACAATAGCCGACATAATCTTGTGTGCAGCCATCGCAATAGGCATCATCGCCGCAGCACGCATCACCCGCCGTTTCACCGCAAAAACAGACCGCTGACAATGAGGGCAATAACAGAAATCATTGTACACTGTTCCGCCACAGCCGAGGGGAAGCAGTTTACAGTCGCTGACATTGACCGTTGGCACAGGGAGCGCGGCTTCCGCAAAATCGGCTACCACTATGTGATATACCTTGACGGCTCAGTCCATGCCGGGCGCAGCGAGTCGGAAACCGGCGCACACTGCCTGGAACACAACGCCCGTTCCATAGGCGTATGCTACATCGGCGGTTGCGCTGCCGACGGACGCACTCCGAAAGACACCCGGACACCGCAGCAGAAAGCGGCTCTCGCGGCATTGCTGCGCGACCTGCGCCGCCGCTATCCAGGCGCGAAAATACACGGCCACCGCGATTTCGCAGCCAAAGCATGCCCGAGCTTCGACGCGACAGAGGAATACCGCAGGCTGTGACCGCCAACTAACTGCCAACAACACGAGGGGTGTGCCGTTCAGTTCGGCGCACCCCTCGCTATATGTCCGGCTGTTTCGCGCAGCCTTATTTCTTCACCTTGGTATATCTGTCGTTCAGTCCCTTGACGATGTCGGCAGTGATGTCGAGTGCCGGGTCGATGTAGAGTGTGGCATCCTTCATGAAGATGGCATCATAGCCATACTTCTCATTGTATACCTTGATATATGAGGTAATCGAATCCTTGACGCTCTTCTGCATATCCTCCACCTCCTTGGCATATTTTGCCTGCAGGTCAGAAGCGGATTTTTCAGCAGCGGCCTGCGCGTTAGCAAGCTTGCGCTGATCCTGCTCAAACTCAGCTTGTGACGAATAGCCGTTGTTCTGGTATTTCTGCTGCATCTTGCTTGCCATGGACTGCAGGCTGCTCTGTTTCTGGCGCAGAGTACTCTCCAGGTTGTTCTGCATTGACAGCATTCTCTCGTTGAAGTCCTTCGATAGGTTGTATTGCGAGATTACCGTGTCAACATCAACATAGCGGTAATTGGGAAGTTTCGAGGGGTCAGTGCCCTTAGCTTTCTGCTCTGTCTTCTTGGCTTCGCCCTGCTTGCCGGCATTGTCGCCGCAAGAGCCGCACACCGCCGAGAGGGCGATTGCACAGAGGGCAAAGACTGGAAGTAACTTTCTTTTCATATATGTAATGTGTTCCTGTTGTTATCTATGTCGGTTTGTTTGCGGCGTGTCCCTCTGCGCAGCGTATGGCAGCCGTGGCGGTTCATGGCTGACTTCTCACGTCCAGCCAACAGGCGCACACACATCAGCACGCACGCCAAGGCAACAAGAGCAACGGTGAGCAATACAGTCTTCACGGAAACAGTCGCTTGTGGTTGCAAAATTAGTCATTTTTTCCGTCCCTCCCCAACTACGCCCTGTATTATTGCTTAATTATGGTTAAGACTTGCCTAACCCGTGGATTTTTACTATCTTTGGCTCGTGAAACGGGCAAGAACCTGCGTGTTCCGCCCGCCGCAAAGACGTAAAACACTTAAAATCAACCATAATATGGAAGTTAAAGACTTGAAGCCGGAACTTATCTGGCGCTGTTTCGACGAGATCACCAAGGTGCCTCGCCCCTCTTGCCACGAAGAGCAAATCCGCGCATACCTGCTGGATTTCGCCAAGAAGCATAACATCGACGTGAAAACCGACGACTGCGGCAACGTAGTCATGCGCAAAGCAGCCACTGCGGGCTGCGAGAAAGCCCCCACAGTGATACTCCAGGCTCACATGGACATGGTGGCTGAGAAGAACAATGACGTGCAGCACGACTTCATGAAAGACCCCATCGAAACATACATCGACGGCGACTGGGTTAAAGCTCGCGGCACTACCCTCGGCGCTGACAACGGCATCGGCATGGCCGCCGCACTCGCTGTCATGATTGACCCGACGCTCAAGCACGGCCCGGTGGAGGCTCTGTTCACAATCAACGAGGAAATCGGCCTCGAGGGCGCACAGAACCTCGGCAAGGACATGATCACCGGCACTATGCTCATCAACCTCGACTCCGAGGACGACGGCGAGATATTCGTAGGCTGCGCCGGCGGCATCGACACTACCGCAGACTTCACATACACCCGCAGCCTCTCGCCCGAGAACTTCATCTACAAGCGCATCTCCGTGAGCGGCCTGCTGGGCGGACACTCCGGCTCTGACATCGACGCCGGCCGTGCCAACGCCAACAAGCTCATCGCCCGCTTCATCTGGGAATGCTCGCAGAAATGGGACATCGCAGTCAGCACCTTCGAGGGCGGCAACCTGCGCAACGCCATCCCGCGTGAAGCAAATTCCGTATTCGGCATCCACACTGACCATGTACGCGAAATGGAGGAGGCTCTCAACAAATACGCAGAGGAAATCAAGAACGAATACAAGGGCGTTGAGCCGTCAATGAAGTTCGAGATTTGCGACGTGGAGCGTCCTGCATACTGCATCGACTCCAAAACTTCGCTCGCCCTGATACGCGCCATCTACAGCGCACCCCACGGCGTTTACTCCATGAGCCGCGACATCCCCGGGCTGGTTGAGACTTCTACCAACCTCGCTGCGGTCAAGATGCTCGATGACAACAAGATCCGCATCACGACCTCGCAGCGTTCATCCGTAGAGTCACGCAAAAACGACATCGCCGGCCAGGTTGAAGCACACTTCCAGATTGCCGGAGCAGAAGTTTCACACTCTGACGGCTATCCCGGCTGGGCTCCCAACATGGAATCTCCGATCATGAAGCTGAGTGCAGACGCATACGAGGAACTCTTCGGCGTGCGCCCCGCCATCAAGGCTATCCACGCCGGACTGGAGTGCGGCCTGTTCCTCTCCAAGTACCCCAACCTCGACATGGTTTCCTTCGGCCCGACGATGACCGGCGTTCACTCTCCCGACGAGAAACTGAACATCCCCACGACAGAGAAATTCTGGAAGCACGTGACCCGCGTACTTGAGAAAGTCGCTGGTTTATGAACCTCCGCAGAATGACTATATGCGCTACGGTGACAGCCCTAACGGCTGTCGCCCTGGCGTGTATGGGGCATGGCGGAACGGCTACGCGGCAAGACGCTGCCGACACTGCCAAGGACACTGCCGTTGACACAGCAGCCATGGGCATAAATCCCCTGGACTGGGAAGGCGGCAAAGCTGTTATGCCCGACAGCGACGAGCAGGTAAGGTACAAGACACTGACCGATGCTGACTTCGAGATAGTGGCACGCGAACTCGGCGTGGAAGTGGCGGCCATCAAGGCTGTCGTCCGCATCGAAGCCGGCGCAGCCATGGAGGGCTTCTGGGCGCCAGGCGTGCCTATTGTCAACTTTGACCGCTCGATGTACCGCAAATACGGCAGCAAGGCTGTCAACAAGCGCGGCGACAAGAACGCCAAAGTGCCGGCAGGCCTCACAGGCTACCCGCTGCGCAAGTGGACTACCCTCACCAAGATGCGCCGCATCAACGCCGAGGGCGCGGACATGGGCACGTTCTGGGGCATGTTCCAGATAGGAGGCTTCTCCTACAAGGCCTGCGGATGCGAGACCATACAGGAGTTCGTCCGTCTGATGTCACGCTCAGAGTTTGACCAGCTCGAGCTGTTCGCGGCATTTGTGGTCAACACCGGCTATGTAGAGTACATACGCCGCAAGGACTGGGCAGGGTTCGCCCGCCGATACAACGGCCCGTCATACGCCAAACGCGGCTACCACCGCCGCATGGCTGCCGAATACGCCAAATACAAAAAACAATAGTTTCACTGACAAACACCCTTTTCAACCATGAAAATGACAGACCTCGAGCCGAAACTGATATGGCAATGTTTCGACGAGATAACCAAAGTGCCACGCCCCACACACCACCTTGACAAAATGAAGGCTTTCCTCGTGGGCTGGGCTGAACGCCACAACATACCCGTGCGCACCGACGAAGTGGGCAATGTGGTGATGACCAAACCCGCCACCCCGGGACATGAGAACGCTCCCACAGTTGTCCTCCAGGGACACCAGGACATGGTGGCAGAGAAGCGTGCCGACAAGGTGCATGACTTCCTCAACGACCCTATCACGACCATAGTTGACGGCGAATGGGTCAAAGCCGACGGCACCACCCTCGGCGCAGACAACGGCATGGGCTGCGCCACTGCAATGGCAGTGCTGCTCGATGACACGCTCGTGCACGGTCCGATAGAGGCACTCTTCACCGTTGACGAGGAGCAAGGACTCATCGGCGCTAACGGCCTGCAGCCGGGCTTCATCACCGGCAAGACGCTGCTCAACCTCGACTCCGAGGAACACGGACAGCTCGTCATAGGCTGCGCCGGCGGCAAGGTAGCTATCGCCACACTCCCCTACACCACCGTCGCCGCGCCCGAAGGCGTAGAGTTCCACGAGATACTCATCGACCACCTCAACGGCGGCCACTCCGGCATGGAGATAGGGCTTGGACGCGGCAACGCCAACCAGCAGCTCGCCCGCTTCCTGTGGGAATCATCACAACGCCATGACCTCTGGATAGCCGAAATAGAAGGCGGCGGCCTCGCCAACGCCATTCCACGCCGCGCCCGCGCAGTTGTGGCCGTACCCGCAGAAAAGGCAGAAGAGTTCCGCGCATACGCCCGCGAGTTCTCCGACATGATACACTCCGAGTTCCGCCTGGCAGAGAACCCCGACTTCGTGTTTGAAGCCAAAGCCGCCGAAGCTCGCGACAAGGTCATAGACCCCGCTGTAGCCTCACGCCTCATCGCTGCGGTCTTCTCTTGCCCCAACGGCGTTCAGGGGATGTCAAACGCTGTTCCCGGCCTCATCGAGACATCGTGCAACCTCGCCTCAGTCAAGATGGAAAGCTGCAACATCATAATCACCGTGCATATCCGCTCGTCCGTAGACTCACGCCGCGACGAGACCGCAGACCGCGCCAAGGCACTGTTCAGCATGATCGGCGCAACGGTGGTCTATGACGACGCATACGTAGGCTGGGCACCCAACCCCAACTCCAATGTGCTGAAAGTGGCAGAAGAGAGCTTCCGCGACCTGTTCGGCTCAAGCCCGCGCGTCGAGGCTCTCCACGCCGGACTGGAATGCGGACTGTTCCTCGAGAAGATGCCCGACCTCGACATGATTTCATTCGGCCCGACACTGAAGGACATCCACTCGCCCAGCGAGAAAGTCAACATCGCTGACGTGCAGAAATACTGGCAGCTGGTCAAGGAGATACTCCGCCGCCTGGCATAACCAGCCTACCGCAGACACACACGACCGGGGATGCTCACCGCTTCCCCGGTTTCTTTTTCACACCTGCGCTCGCTCGCAAACCGCACTGCCAGGCAATTTACACGGCAAAATGCAACCGAGAGAGCCGCCGACACCTTGACACTCCTCGATGATAACGGATGCAAGTCATTTGCGTATATGTTTTACAACACCTCAGCGCGACACCTCAGCCAGTCATTACACGACATTTTTCCACATTTTCAAGCCAGAACAATTCCAAACAACCGATTATCCCGATTTATACAACACATCACAGCAGTAGCCTCCACAAAACAAGTGACTTTTTAGGGGCAAAAAATTTGCAGAACCACCGATTAACCAGTATCTTTGCAACGAAAAACGGAGACAACACATCCGTTTACGGACTTTGAAACAACCGACTTAACATAAATGGCGGGGCAAAGCCCCGGAATTGGCAAATTGGGCGACGCGGCACTACTCTATCTCTATTTGCGTCAACCTCAGATCTTCAATCCAATACCAGAAGGAACATATTGTCTACGGACAACAATCAAACAACCCTATATCTAATCATCATGAAATCCAAGCCGTGTCGCCCATATTTGCCAAGGTGAACTGCCAAGTCAGCCGCAACCTCCCCTCTCAATTACTTCCCAAACAAACGCCTTTCACACTCTCCGAGTTGCATTAATTTGCATTTCCGATTTAATGTATTATCTTTGCAACAGAATAAGCCCGACAGAGCAAACCGACCCTCACCATGAGAAAACTCATATACCTATTGACCTGCCTTGCAATGGCAATAACCGGTATCCCGGCGGCTCAAGCCGGAACGGAACAGGCTGTGCGGACGTATGACACGTCGGCGCTGCGCAGCGAGGGCGTGACGGCGGAGGGCGCGCAGTACACGCGGCTGTCGTGGGAGGGGCTGGAGATGACAGCCGCGCCCGGAGAG
>URTA01000085.1 GCA_900550645.1 uncultured Porphyromonadaceae bacterium | reverse complement strand
GTAGTGCAATATTACCTCAATCGCTACCACAAGGCAATGGAAGCCTTGAATGTACTTCCACCCAGTATCGAGCCACATGCATCAGGCCATATCATTGAACAGATAGAACTGGTAGAAGAAATTCTGAAAAACGGCTATGCTTATGAAAGTGAAGGTTCCGTTTATTTCGATGTAGCAAAATACAACAAAGACCATCATTACGGCAAACTGTCCGGCCGCAACCTGGACGATGTGCTAAACACCACCCGCGAACTGGACGGTCAAAGCGAGAAGCGCAATCCTGCCGATTTCGCCCTGTGGAAATGTGCACAACCCGAACATATCATGCGCTGGCCCAGCCCGTGGAGTAACGGATTCCCCGGTTGGCATTGTGAATGTACCGCAATGGGTAAGAAATACCTGGGCGAGCATTTCGATATTCACGGAGGGGGAATGGACTTAATTTTCCCACACCACGAATGTGAAATCGCACAATCGGTAGCCTCACAAGGTGATGACATGGTTCACTACTGGATGCACAACAACATGATCACCATCAACGGCAAAAAGATGGGCAAGTCATACGGCAACTTCATCACCCTCGAGCAGTTCTTCTACGGCAGCCACCCCGCCCTCGAACAGCCGTATCCCCCCATGGTGATACGCTTCTTCGTCCTTCAGGCGCACTACCGCAGCACTGTCGATTTCTCAAACGAAGCGTTGCAGGCCGCCGAGAAGGCGTTGCAGAAGATACTCGCCGCTTACCAGCGTCTGCAGCAACGCATCAAGCCCTCGGAGAAATCATCGGTTGAACTGCCCGACTACGAGAACCGCTGCTACGAGGCAATGGACGACGACCTCAATACCCCGATGGTCATCGCCACCCTGTTTGAGGCATCAAAGGTAATCAACGATGCCACAGACGGCTCCACTACCCTCTCCGCCGACGACATCGAGCGTCTGCGCCGCCTGTTCGACACGTTCCTGTTCGAACTGCTGGGCATACGCAACAACGAAGCTGCGGAAGACCCCAAGACAGAAAAGGCATTTGAGGGCGCAGTCAACCTGCTGCTCGACATACGCTCATCAGCCAAGGCTGCCAAGGACTGGGCAACCTCCGACCTGATCCGTGACAAACTCACCGAACTCGGGTTTGAAATCAAAGACACCAAGAACGGCGCAGAGTGGAGCATACGCTGACACCGCCGCAAAGCACAGGACAACCACCAGGCATATACACACTTGAAAAGACTGCTGCCGATACTCGCCATCGCTGCGCTTGCCGCCGCCGCTTCATGCGGCAGCGGGTCGTCCATCATGGATTCGGTACGAACCAGCCTTGAGGATTTTGCCGCGCCGGACCCCACCCCGCTCGACGACGAGCCGGTGACAGGGACAATGACCGAAAATGTACTCCCCGACACCATGCGGGCGGTCATGCCCCCATTCCCCTACACGTCGCTACGCGATGCCCCATACCGCGAAGTATTCAACGACAGCAACAGGTATCAGCTCGCTTTCGCCATGAAATACGGCATCCAGCCCATCGAGGACATCGGCATGTCTTATTTCACGTCCGCGCCGATAGTCAAAATCACCGACACGCAGCTTTACCGTGTAGATACGCTGACGCACTCGGTGCCGTTTCTTGTGCCTCGCGCCGCTGACCTGCTCAACGAAATTGGCAAGCGGTTTGCCGACCGCATGAAGGCACAGGGCATCCACGGCTACCGGCTGCGCATCACAAGCCTGTTGCGCACGCCTGAGGCCGTCAAGAAGCTGCGCCGCGTGAACCGCAACGCGACAGCGCAGTCCGCACACCAATTCGCCACTACATTCGACATTGCCTACAACAAGTTTTTCGACGACCCGGGCGCAACGCCCGTCGATCAGGCACGGCTGAAGGTCATCCTTGCCGAGGTGCTGTTTGAGCTGCGCCGCGAAGAACGATGTATGGTAAAATACGAAATAAAAACACCTTGCTTCCACATCACCGTCACCAAGTGACGGTACTCAACAACCGCTCATAAGACAGCAAAAATCAGAGATCTCGGAGTTCTCAGAGTACTCCGAGGAGGCAGCTGAGCTACGACTTCATGAGGCGGCTGCGAATTTTTATCGAATTTTTCTCCCGAAAAATTTGGCACATCCGAGAATTATCAATAATTTTGCAAGGTGTTTTTCATAGTATTAAATTAAGATTAAGGTTATGGCCAGTTCCTTTGGGAAAAGGGACTGGCTTTTCTTTTTTGTATATCAGCAACTTACAAACACCCTAATGCACGCACGAACCGCAGAAATGACGATTTATTTGCCCATGCAGCGGCATTGTTGTAACTTTGTTGTTGTAACTTAGCGGATGTATCCGCTCAAAACAGCTCGACCATGAGACAATATCTCGATATGCTGCGGCACATACTCGACACCGGACACCGCAAGGACGACCGCACCGGGACGGGAACCATATCCACTTTCGGGTATCAGACTCGCTTTGACCTGTCGGAAGGCTTCCCCCTCGTCACCACCAAGAAAGTGCACCTGAAAAGCATCATACACGAGTTGCTGTGGTTTCTCGCCGGCGACACCAACGTCAAGTACCTGCAAGACAACGGCGTGAGGATTTGGAACGAGTGGGCGGATGCCGACGGCGACCTCGGGCATATATACGGATACCAGTGGCGGTCGTGGCCAGCGCCGGACGGCACGCACATCGACCAGATAGCCAATGCCGTGCACGACATACGCGAAAACCCAGACTCGCGCCGCATCATAGTCAGCGCGTGGAACGTCGGCGAACTCAACCGCATGAACCTGCCCCCATGCCATGCCTTCTTCCAGTTCTACGTCAGCGGCGGCAAGCTCTCCTGCCAGCTCTACCAGCGCAGCGCAGACTGCTTCCTCGGCGTGCCGTTCAACATCGCCTCATACGCCCTGCTCACCATGATGATGGCGCAGGTGTGCGGGCTGAAGCCCGGCGAGTTCATACATACATTCGGCGACCTGCACATCTATACCAACCATCTGGAGCAGGTCAACCTGCAGCTCACACGGACACCCCGGGCATTGCCGACTATGCGCATCAACTCCGACGTGCGCGACATATTCTCATTCCGCTACGAGGACTTCACACTCGAGGGCTACGACCCCTGGCCGGCAATCAAGGGGGAAGTGTCTGTATAATATATATGTATTCATCCACCGACAAAGACCTACAGCCATGAGCATCGAAACACCAATCCGCCAGATGATCGGCGAACAGGCCGAACTGCGCGAAATCGCACTCATCAACCCCAAAAGCGAGTTGAGTGCAGAACACCGCCGCAGCGGCATACACATAATCGTCGCCGCCGGCCGCGACGGCGCGATAGGGCGCACCGGAGGCATGATATGGCACCTGCGCGAAGACCTGCGCCGTTTCCGCCGCCTCACCATGGGGCATCCCATCATCATGGGGCGCAAGACGTGGATGTCGCTGCCGAAAGGGGCGTTGCCCGGGCGGCGCAACATCGTCGTCAGCCGCGCCCCGCTGTTCACCGCGCCGGGCGCAGACGTGTTCGCCTCATTAGCCGATGCGCTGCGTGCCACGGTCACTGACCCGCTGGTGTTCATAATCGGCGGCGGTGAGATATACCGCCAGATGATGCCGCTGGCAGACACCATACACCTCACGCGCATAGACGCTGACTGCCCCGACGCTGACACGTTCTTCCCACTCCCCGACGAGCGCGAATGGGAACTGGCAGAAGCGTCAGAGGCATACGCCAACGATGACGGCATACAGTACCGTTTCGAGACATGGGTGCGCCGAGCCAACCCCTGAAACCCACGAAACCATGCGCATAACACTCATCAACAAGTCTGACAGCACCGGCGGCGCGGCAGTCGTCTCCCTGCGCCTCGTCAACGCCCTGCGCGACGCTGGCATTGACGCACGCATGCTCGTGACCGAAAAAAAGACAGACTCGCCACACGTCGCCCTCGCCGCACAGCCGCTGATGATACGCCGCGCCTTCCTCGCCGAAAGGCTCGCCATATTCGCACGCCTCGGCTTCAAGCAAGAGAATCTATTCAAGGTCGATACCTGCGGCGACGGCGTGGTCCTGTGGCGGCATCCGTGGGTGCGCGACGCAGACATCATCTGTCTCAACTGGGTCAACCAGGGGGTGATGTCGCTGCGCGGAATAAGGCGGCTGGCAGAGATGGGGAAGAAAATCGTGTGGACGATGCACGACATGTGGTGCATGACCGGAGTGTGCCACCATGCCGGCACATGCGACGGTTTCCGCAACCGCTGCGGCAACTGTCCGCTGATAGGCAGCCGCAAGTCGCCACGCGACCTGTCGTTCCGCACCTGGCAGCGCAAGGACGACCTGCGCCGGAACGCCGACATACATTATGTGGCTGTCAGCAACTGGCTCGCCGAGCGGGCTGCTGCCTCCTCGCTGCTCGCCGATGCCGACATGACAGTCATTCCCAATGCTTTCCCCCTCGATGACAAATACACGCCACGCGCCGACAACACCGGCAAGACCGTGCGGCTGCTCATGGGCGCGGCACGCCTCGACGACCCTATTAAGGGGCTGCCGATACTAATCGAAGCCACACGGCTGCTCGCCGCACAGTCCAGCGGGCAGCGGCGTTACCGCCTCATCACATACGGCGGGCTGAAAGACCCAGCAGCCCTCGACAACATCGCCATACCCCACACGCACCTCGGCACAATACCGCCATCGCGCATACGCGAGGCGTATGACAACGCTGACATCGTGGTCTCCACTTCGCTCTACGAGACACTCCCCGGCACACTTGTCGAGGGACAGGCATACGGCTGTGTCCCCGTAGCCTTCGACCGCGGAGGGCAAGCCGACATCATCGACCACGGCAAGACCGGTTGCATAGTCCCCTTTGCCGATGACATCCACGCCGCCGCTGCCGGCATCGCCGAGGGCTTCGCCAGCGCAGCCGACACCCTGATGACCGAGGAGACACGCCGACGGATGTTTGAGGCCGTGCGCAGCAAGTTCGCCGCACCCGCAGTCGCCGCGCAATACACCGACCTGTTCAGCCGCATCTTGCGCCAGTGACACATTCCCATGGCACACCGACAAATTTAACTGAAATTTCATCTGAAAAATTTGCACAGGTCGCAAATTGAAACTAACTTTGCCGCGCAAATAAGAGGATAGACTTCCATAAAATCTTTACTTGCAGACAAATAACGAGGAAAACAATACAAATCACATAAATTCATTTGATATGAAAAAACTTCTACTCTCAATCGCGACAGTTGCTCTCGCCGGCTCATTCGCCATGGCAGACAACGTGACTGTTGATTTCTCGAACGAGACGACTGCGGCTCTTCTGCCCACAGCAGAATCCGCTACTCCGTCAACAACCAAAATCAGCGGCATCGACTTCGAGTTCATGAACTGCAAGAAAGGTGCATACAACGGCACATACCTGCAGATCTCTGCCAAGAACGTGACCCCCGCAGGATACGTTGCATTCACTCTTCCTGACAACTGCACAAAATTCACAATAACTACCGGCTCAAACGCTTCTGAAAAAGTCACAGTGTCTCTGCTCGCCGGCACAAACACAGTCAAAGAAAATGTCTTGCTGTCGCCCAAGGGGAGCGATTTCGCATTTGAAATCCCCGCAGACTATCAGGATGCCGGCACAAAGTACACTCTCCAGGTGACCAACAAATACAACGCACAGATTACTAAGATTGTATTTGAAACAGAGCAGGGCGGCTCCAGCAGCCTCACACCCGCAGGTCTTTCATTCCCCGAGGGTTCATACACCGCAGTCATCGGCCAGGCTTTCACAGCCCCTGAGCTCTCAAAGACAACTGATGCCCCAGTGGCTTACACTTCAAGCAACCCCGAGGTGGCTACAGTTGACGCTGCCACAGGCGCTGTGACACTCGTCGCTGCCGGCGAAACTACCATCAAGGCAACAACTCCCGAAACTACCACCTACCGCGCTGGCGAGGCTTCTTACAAGCTCACAGTACTCGACCTCTACACATCTATCGAGGACTTCTACTCTGCTGGTGACGGCAACACAGGTGTAATAGACTTCCCCATGACAGTTGCTTTCCAGAGCGGCATCAACACATACGCAACCGACGGCACTGACTTCACCCTCATCTACGGCGAAATGCCCGCATACGAGGTCGGCGACGTTATCCCCGCCGGCTGGCAGGCACAGTTCAAGCAGTACTACAACGTACCCGAGATTATCCCCGTTTCCGAACCCGCTGAATCACAGGAGACTGTTCAGTTCAACCCCGCTGTTGTACAAAGCATCGACGCTTCACTCCTCAACCATATAGTAATCCTTGAGGGCGTTGAGTTTGCAGAGGATACTCCCGCAGAAGTGAAGACAAACTTCACTGGCACTGTGAACGGCACAGAATACGCATTCCGCACAAACTTCGATGGTGTGGCTTCTGTAGCAGCCGGCAAGTATAATGTACGTGTTGCCGTAACAGACTTCAAGGGCGCAATCCAGCTCTACCCTATCAAATATGATGATTATGTAGGCGTAGACGAAATCACAGTCGCTGAAGGCGAAGCACAGTACTACAACATGCAGGGCGTGCGCGTAGCCAACCCCG
>URTA01000084.1 GCA_900550645.1 uncultured Porphyromonadaceae bacterium | reverse complement strand
TTTTACCCCGTCCAACTTTTGGGGTGCAGTTCAGGCACGCCGTGTCCCTACCTTGACGGGGAATTACACCTGTCCGCAGCTGAATTTGAGTATGACGGCATCGCGTGCGCCTACGCGCACCGCTGCCGGGCAGTCAGGCGACAATGAGATTTCGGAGGCCGTGTCCGTGAGCAGTTCTTGCACGCGGATGCGGCCTTCAGGCAACCGGGCCATCTCGAAAGCCAGCGAGGGGATGACCACCTCCGCTTTCCTCTCCTCATCGCTGAAATTGGCTACGACGAGCAGAGCCTCGTTGCCGGTGTAGCGCAGGAACGCGAATGTATCGTGTGGGTTCAGCCCCGGGTTCTGCAGGTTGACATACATCAGGTCGAAGAAGCCTCCCTCTGACACGCATTTCTCGCTGTTGCAGATGTTAAGCACGCGGGCGTAGCGCGACCGCAGCCACTGCTGATGGGCGTTTAGCCCCGCGCCGTCGCATTTGCCGTGGTTGTACCAGCGTCGCATCGTGACGTAGCTCCAATAGTCGAATATCGTCGAGCGGCAGTTGTCGCCGGCAAATCCTTCGTTGTCTTCTGCGCTTTCGCCGAGTTCTTGTCCGTAGTATATCATGAAGGGGCTGCGGCTCATCAGCGCACTCGTCACCAGCGACGGCGTGACGCGCAGCGGGTCGCCGGCAAACTCGCGTGAGCCGTAGCGCACCTCGTCATGGTTCTCGAGGAAATTCAGCATGCGGTCGCCGATGCCGTCCACAGTCTGCCAGCACCCTGTCAGGCGGGCAGCGGAATACCCATGCCGCTCGATGCCGACGAGCGTGTCGTACAGGTTGACCTTGTCGTACAGGTAGTCGAAACCGCAATAGTCTAAGAACGAGCGGTATAACCCTACGTCATATATCTCGCCTATGAAAATTATGTCCGGATATTTCTCCTTTACCTCGCGTATCGCCCAGTGCCAGAACGCTTGCGGCACCATGAACACCATGTCGCAGCGGAAACCGTCAACGCCCTTTGCCGCCCAGTGCAGCAGAATGTCGCGCATCTGCAGCCATGTCGGCGGTATCGGGTCGAAATGGTCAGTCCCCGAGGCATAGTCATGGCCGTAGTTCAGCTTTGCGGTCTCATACCAGTCATATTCCGAGCAGAAAGCCGTGAAGCAGTCGTTGCCCGTAGCCTTGGCGGGAAATTCGCGGTAGGCATCCGCACCGCTGCCCAGGTCAATCGAAGGCGCAAACTGCTGGTTGGTAATGTAATAATAGTTGTTGCGCGGCGAAAACGAAAGAGTAGTGTCGTCCTGCGAACCGAAATCGCGCACGCCGCGAGGGGCGCAGTCTGACTGGTAGACACGTGCTGTATGGTTTGGCACGAAATCGACAAGCACCTTCATGCCGGCACTGTGTGTCCGAGCCACCAACGCCTCGAACTCCGCCATGCGCCTCTCGACATCGACGGCGAGAGCCGGGTCTACGTCATAATAGTCGCGTATGGCATACGGCGAGCCGGCTTCCCCCTTGACAATGTGAGGATTGTCGGCCGGTATGCTATGGAACGCCGTCTTGGTGGCGTGTTCGATTATCCCGGTGTACCAGACGCAATTCGCGCCCAACTCTCGAATCGCCCCCAGCAGCTCGCCGGTGAAATCATTCATTTTGCCGCAGCCGTTCTGCCGGTATGTCCCTGCCGGGACGCACGCGGCATTGTCATTGGTCAGTATCCTCGGGAACACCTGGTATATTATCAGCTTCTCATCCATTGTCAGTCCTGTCTATTTCTTGTTGGAGAGGTGGTTTTCGAGTGCGCGGCTGGCAGCGTCGTAGCCGCAGAGGACTATGCGTTTCATCTGCCGTATGCCGAAGGTGTTGAAGTCTGCCATGCCGTCTGACTGGATCACCACGTCGCACAGTTTCAGGTCCTGGACGGCGTTTGACTTGAGCATCAGGTGGTATGACCGCAGTGCGACCTCGATGATAGAGCTTTTGTATTTGAAATTGCGGTTCAGCGGGTCACAGTTGCTGCCTATCAGGCATCTGCAGCGGTTGCGTATAGCCCATGCCGGGAGGTTGCGCAGCACGCCGCCGTCCACATAGTTCACGCCGTCTATCCTCACGGGAGCAAAGACTATCGGGATGCTGCACGATGCTGCCACGCGCTCGGCTATCGCCCCTTGAGACCAGCCGGTAGACTTGCCGTTCTCGAAGTCTGTTGCGCATACCACGGTCGGAATTTTCAGGTCTTCGAGGTTCTTGACGGGCAGCCAGCTGTCGAGTATCTTCTGCAGTTTCGTAAGCCGCAGAAATCCCTCCTTGGGAATGGTCCATTCGGCGAAGTCTGTCAGCTTGGAGTACTGGTTGAAACACTCCAGTATCTCCTTAGGTGTCAGCCCTGCGCCGTACAGCACGGCAGCAATCGATCCTGCGGACACGCCGGCGAGGACGGAAGGGGAGATGTGGAACTTTTCGAGGGCCATCATCACGCCGATGTGGGCGAAGCCGCGTGCTCCGCCGCCGCTGAAGGCGATGCCGTAAGATTCGGCCCGTTTCAGCCCAATGTTTTCGAGTACACCTCCTATTGACCAAGCAGCCATGTCGTGCAGTGTTGATTCAGCTGCAAATTTACAACAAAACCGTGACATATTATGCCTTTTCTCTGGCAGTAAACAGAAAGAGGGTATGCCTCAATGAACAGGCATACCCTCTGTTTATGGTATATGGAGGTTGTTTACCGCTTGATAAGCACTTTCTTGCCGCCGATGATGTATATGCCGTCGGTCAGGCGGTCGGCCGGTACGGGCATGCCCTGCAGGTTGTAGATAGTGTCTGTGCCGCGCTCGTTGTCGATTACGCTGTCAACGATGCCGGTATTGGTGGCGAAGGCAATGCACGGTGCTATGGCAAACGAGAGGGACTCATCCACATTCTTGACCCATGTCCGTGTGCCGGTGGGCTGGTAGTTGTCGTCCAGGTCGTCGAGCCAGTGGTATACAGTGCTCTTCGAGGGGTCGTCGCGTCGGGGCGAGCAGTACATGGCTATGTCGTCGCCGTCAGCGTTGGGGAAGCCGGTGATGGTGATGAAGAACTCGGTCTCGACGTCAACCGGGGTGTCGAAAGTGAATATGGTCGGGTCGTTGTATGTCTCCGAAGCATCGACGAGCTGCGAGGCTTTCAGAGTCTTGGTCGCGAGCGCGTTGCCGGGGAGGCCGTCGATAGCGTTGGTGAGCGATACCACGATGTCTGCATCTGTGCTGACGGCTGTAGCGCGGGCGAAGTATACATTAACCCCGGATACGGTTATCTTGGCGAGCGGAGCTGTGAAATGCTCGGCGAAACCGGGCATGTCGAGCCAGTTAGTGCCGCCGTAGTAGCCGTACCACGACAGGCTGATCGGAGCGAGCATTGTGTTCTCCTCAACAGGGATGTTCCATATCAGGTTTTCGCCGCCGGCTTTCAGAGCGTAGAGGTATGTGGACGATTCGCCCGCCTCGTTGCTGACAGTCAAGTCAACGTCGTAAGTGCCGGCCTTGAGGTATTTCACAGTGACTTCGGCAGCGTCAGATGTCGGGGTGTCGGTGCCGGGGAATGTCCAGCTGCGCGTGTCGGGGTCGCCGGTTGACTCGTCAGTAAATGTCAGCGGCACTTCGATGGGCACAACCAGCGATGCTTCAGGTGAATAGTATGCCCCTGCGGGTGTGCCGATAGCGGCTTGCGGAGCCTCGCGGCGTACAACCACAAACCCTGTGCGGGTCTTGGTGGATATGTTGCCGGCCTGGTCTGATACTGTTAGCGACACGTCGAATGTGCCGGTGTTGGGATATGTGACTGTGGGTGACTGCTCGTTGCTTGTCGCGGGCTCTGCGCCGGCGAATGTCCATTGCCATGATGTGGGTTCGCCCTCGGTCATGTCGGTGAATGTGACGCTGCTGCCGGGAGTGATGTATACCTTGGCATCGTCGCTGTTGTCAGTGGTGACAATCTCGAAATCATCGAACATGGCATCGTCGCCGTCCGTTCCGCTGTAGTTGAACGTGAACTGCACGGTTTTGCCGGCATATTGCGACAGGTCAATCTCGTGCTGTGTCCACTTCGTGTCCTCAATGTTGTTGTTCTGCGCCCACAGGAATGAGTTCCAGAGGGTTGTTGTCGTGCCGTCAACGGTTATGTTGAGGTTGGTGTGTGCATAATACAGCCATACGGGGTTGAATACGCCCCAGAAACGCAGCTTGGCGTTTGCAGGGATAGTGATTTCAGGCGATGTGATGTTTTCGTCGAGCGTGGAGGAGGAGCGTGCTATGTATAGCGAGCCGGTGCTTTCGGGGTTGACGCTGCTGAATGCCGGCACGGTGTTGGAGTAGGGGTTGTCGGAGATGCGCCAACGCTCGTAATAGCTGTCCTGTGTCCAGTCGGCGATGCTGCCGTTGGTGTCAAAGCCGTTGCTGTATGCCGCTGTTGCGCAGAGGGGAGATGAGAACTGAGCTGTAAGAGCGTTGCTGTCTCCGCCGTTAATGCCCAGCTCTTCCCATGTGGTCGCAACCCTGATGGCATCAACGGTCACAGTCGGGCCGAGGGTGTCTTTCAGGCTTCCGAATAGGCACAGCCCGGCTGCGCCGCTCGCGTCGAGGTCATAGCTGTCGGAGGCTGATGCGTCAGCGGTTGCCGGTTCAGCGGATGAGGGGTTGACATACAGCGAGATGATGTCATTTTTCAGACCGCTTACAAACGTGTATTTCACCACTACCAGATATGTCTTGCCAAACTCGAATGTGGCGTCTGTCTTTGCTCCGAAACCGATGCTGCCCTTTGAGACACCGAATTTGAAGCCGTTGGCGTTGCTGTCGTCTTTGACAGCATACAGGCGGCCACGGTCGGTAGCAGTTGCCTGGTCGGCACGAGTATTTCCCTTGTCGTCTATCAGCCCGAGGAAACAGGTGTTGTCGTTGACAGACTCCACGTTGACCAGCATCGACACATACACGTCGCCGGTGGCGGCAGTGTGAGTGAAGTACTTCTTCAGCTGTTCGCAGTTGGTCCAGCTGTACTCCTCGTCTGCCACGATTTTGGCAGCGTTGCTTGTCGCGTCCGACTGGTAGCCGGTGTACGCCAGCGGAGTGGCCACCACTTGGATCGGACTTTTGTTGTAATTGTTGTTGCGCAGCCATCCGTTCGTCTGATACAGATTGCCCGCCTGGTATGCGAAATCCTCCTGCAAAAGGACTTCCGCGTTTGCCGACAGCCAAGTTCCACATCCGGCTATCAACAGAAGAGGTAGAATTCTTTTCATATTGATGTTTTTAGTGACTTTTCGCAAAAGTAGCAATTATATTTTGCATGGCAAACAAAATGGAGGAAAATTATGGCCGGAAAAATGCGTCAAATGTCATTTTGGACACTTTGTAGTGTGTGGTGGCGTGTTGTAATCGGTTGAAACATAGTGTGTTGGTTGATTTTAACGCAGATTGTGCATTAATCTCGCGAAATTTGCCTAACTTTGTAGTTGATAGGGGTGTGCGAGCCACGCCAATTCGTGTAATCTTTTATCATGAAATGAAATCTATACGCGAAATAGCGACGGAAAAAGTGAAAGGTGAGAGCCGCTTTGACGAGATACTGCGCTTTGCCATCACCGGCGGCATTGCCACGGTGCTTCAATACGGCATCTATGTCGTGTTTGTTGACGCAGTTGGTGTCAAGGCTGTCCCTTCGCAGCTCATCAGTTATGTACTTAGCTTCATAGCTAATTTTTTCCTGTCGGCATACTTTACCTTCCGCGCCAAGCCGACCGGAGGCCGTGGATTGGGCTTCATATTGAGTCATTTGGTCAACATGGGGTTGCAGACCGGCTTGGTGGCGATATTCAAAGGCATCGTCGGCCCTACGCTCGCCTTGCTGCCGGCTATGGCAATCTGCATTCCTGTAAACTATATCATGGTGCGGACTGTTTTCAAGAGCAAAGTGTTCATGTCGTCCAGCCAAAGGAAGGCTCTGAAGGAGAAAGCCGCGGCAGCCGACAATATATCATAAGCCCAATGACCGAATTGTTATCACAGTACCATATCGGGGGATTGATAATAGGCATCTGTACATTCCTCGTCATAGGAATGTTTCATCCGCTTGTCATCAAGGGAGAGTATCATTTCGGCGTGAAATGCTGGAAATGGTTTCTTCTGGCAGGATTGGCGGCAATGGCAGGGTGTCTGCTCGTAGGTGACTTGTTTTGGTCGTCGCTGCTCGGAGTAACGGCGTTCAGCTGTTTCTGGAGCATTGGGGAGGTCAAGCAGCAGGAGAAGCGTGTGCGCAAAGGGTGGTTTCCGCGCAATCCCCGGCGCAAGTACCCTTGGGACGGCGAGCAAGAAGGCAACTGACTGATTGATACCGAATAAAAAGCAAAGAGAGATGGCACTGTCGAGGTGTCATCTCTCTCTTTGTTTCATTTGTAGCTTGCGTGTCAGTCGGCTTTGGCCTCATTGGTGGAGTTATCGGCCTCAGCCGCGTTGTTCTCCTCATTCTCTACTGGCACGAGTGGACGGAAATCCATGGTCAGCTTCTCGTCGCCGTTCTTGTAGGAGACATCGACAGAGCCCCCGAGCGAACCCTCAGTGTTGAGGCGCAGCAGCAGTTCTGCAAGGTCGTCTTCGAGATACTTCTGAATGGCTCGTTTAAGCGGGCGTGCGCCGAAGTTCTTGTCATACCCCTTGTCGGCAATGAAATCCTTTGCTTCCTCGGTGAGGTTGAGCTTGAAGCCGAGCCGCTCGATACGGCTGTAGAAGCCTTTCAGCTCGATGTCAATAATCTTGAATATCGCTTCACGGTCGAGCTGGTCAAACATTATTATGTCGTCGACACGGTTCAGGAACTCAGGCGAGAACGCGCGGTTTAACGCCTTGGATATGACCGAATGGCTGGAAGATTACCTGCGTCGTACCAATCTTAGTTTGCTGATGGTAACGCACGACCGTTATTTCCTTGATGCTGTGACGAACCGCACATTTGAGATTGAAAACACGCATTTGACAGAATA
>URTA01000083.1 GCA_900550645.1 uncultured Porphyromonadaceae bacterium | reverse complement strand
AAATTCGCGGAGCAGCGAGGCTGGGCATTGGCAATATCCAGCTACTCCGAGGGCGCAGCGGGCGGCTTCAAGGAGGTCGTATTCACTCTCACAGGCGAGAACGTCTACGGCACAATGAAATACGAGAGCGGAGTGCACCGCGTGCAGCGAGTGCCAGCAACAGAGA
The DNA here is from genome assembly GCA_900550645.1 of uncultured Porphyromonadaceae bacterium. Lineage (GTDB taxonomy): Bacteria > Bacteroidota > Bacteroidia > Bacteroidales > Muribaculaceae > Lepagella. The sequence goes on along the minus strand of URTA01000083.1, from coordinate 6,909 downwards.
CACAGGGGCGTGTGCACACATCTGCCGCGACTGTGGCAGTCCTGCCCGAAGCCGAGGAGTTTGACGTGGTAATCAACGAGGGGGAAATCAAGTGGGACACGTTCCGCAGCGGCGGTGCCGGCGGTCAGAACGTGAACAAGGTAGAGTCTGGCGTGCGGCTGCGCTATATGTGGAAGAACCCCAACACCGGCGTTAGCGAGGAGATACTCATCGAGTGTACCGAGACACGCGACCAGCCCAAAAACAAGGAGCGTGCGCTCTCGCGCTTGCGCTCGTTCATCTACGACCGCGAACACCGCAAATACCTCGACGACATAGCCTCACGGCGCAAGACTATGGTCAGCACTGGCGACCGTTCCGCGAAAATACGCACCTACAACTATCCGCAGCAACGCCTCACTGACCACCGCATCAACTACACGATGTACAACCTCCAGTCGTTTCTCGACGGCAACATACAGGAGTGCATCGACCAGCTTACCATAGCCGAGAACGCTGAGCGGCTCAAAGACGCAGCAATCTGAAAATCAAACACATTATACCCATACAACCATGACACGAGAACAACTTATAGCAAACATACGCCGCAGCCGCAGCTTCCTGTGCGTAGGGCTTGACACAGACATCAAGAAAATCCCGCAGCACCTGCTGGAGTGCGGCGACCCGATGTTCGCTTTCAACAAGGCTATCATCGACGCTACAGCACCCTACTGCGTGGCATACAAGCCCAACATCGCGTTCTACGAATCGCAGGGCGTAAAGGGGTGGACTGCACTGGCCAAGACCATCGAATACCTCCGCACGAACTACCCCAACCATTTCACAATCGCTGACGCGAAGCGCGGCGACATCGGCAACACCTCGCGGATGTACGCCACCGCGTTCTTTGACGACCTCAAGTTTGACAGCATCACTGTAGCCCCCTACATGGGCGAAGACAGCGTAACGCCGTTCCTCGGACACGACGGCAAGTGGGTAATACTGCTCGCGCTCACGTCCAACCCCGGCTCACACGACTTCCAGTTCACCGAAACGGATAACACCCCGCTGTGGCGGCGCGTAATAGAAACGTCGCAGAAATGGGCTGGCACAGACAAGATGATGTACGTAGTCGGCGCGACACAGGGACGCATGTTTGAGCAGATACGCCAGGCAGCACCCGACAGCTTCCTGCTCGTCCCCGGCGTAGGCGCACAGGGAGGCAGCCTCGAGGAAGTTTGCCGCTACGGATTGACCAAGGAGTGCGGATTGCTCGTCAACTCGTCACGCGGCATCATCTACGCATCAGCAGGCGAGGACTTCGCCGAGCGTGCAGCCGACAAGGCACGCGAATTGCGCGACCAGATGGCAGCCATACTCGACGCTGCCGGCATTTGACCATAACACACAGATATAATATGGGGTGTACCGACAAGGCACACCCCATTGTTTATGCTAGCAAGGTAGGGACATTGACCGCGAAATGAGAGGAGGTGAACAGTGTGTGTACAGCGTTGAATTGTCATGATTGGAGCAGAGACGGCATGCCGGCAAGGTAGGGACACGGCGTGCCGTGTCCGAAGGGCGGCGAGGGCGCATATTACTGAATTGCAATGACTTGGTGCGGACACGGCACGCCGTGTCCCTACTGTGCCGCTCGAAATATGATTGAGTGGCAGCACGTTTGAGTGGTGGGGAGGGGGGAGGGAAAAGACAGGGGCGGAAGCGTGAACTTCCACCCCTGCGTTATGTTGTTATATGTCCGGTTTAACGGATGGGGAACCAAGGTGTCAACGGAGTTGCCTTGGCATTCACGTCGCGGATAGGCATGATGCAACCGCCGAAGCTGCGGGGAGCAACATACATAGCCATTTCTGCTTTTGAGTCAGAGAACTCTATGAGAAGAGCCTTGCCGCCGAGACCGTTTGTACCTGAAACTTCATTTGTACCAGATTCTGATGACCAATAAAGACCTTGGGTCTGCAGGTTTTTCTGTGTACAAGAATTGTCGAGGTAGCCGTATGCATAGAGGCGAACTTCCTTGGCATCGTTGAAGATTGCATCTCCTACTGAAACAGTATCCTCTGTTGTGCGAACAGACTTGAAGCCAACGTAGGGGAAGTTGCCGTTCTTGGCAACAGTCCACTGCATAGCGTATTTCACGCCATTGATAGTCTTGACCTCAGCACAGCTGCCGTTGATAGTTCCGCCAGTCGGGATGAATACAGAGAGTTCCTCTGCAGTCGGGATGCGGTAGCCATCGGGGCAGGGGTTGCCTGAACGGTCATACCATGTGCACTGCTCATTTGCGCCAACATAGTCGAGGTTGTCTGTACCCATGCTATAAACTTTGCCAAACATGAATGAGCAGTTGTTTGCACGAGCTGGAGTCCAGTCTGTGCTGCCCATCCAGCAAGTGCCGTATGCAACAACCAGTCCGCTATCCCAAATATAGCCCAAGTTAGTGTCATATATGTTCACACCATTTATGTACTGACCCTCACCAGGATAACTACCCGATGCAGAACCGCCGTCATTGAAGTGAGTATTCTTGGCAGAAACAGGGAAGCCGAGCCAACGACCCCACTGGAAGTAGCAGATGCTGTTAGCGGGGAGCGATGAGAGCAGACGGCTCTTAATAGCATTGTTGTTATATGTGATGTAAGTAGCCCAACCACCGTTGCCGTAGATGTCAACGTTTACTGTCCAGCCGTCAGCATCTGCAACCTTAGTCAAAGTACCAGTTTCCCATGAGGGGTCTACAGTTTCGCCGCCAGTGGGCCAGTTGTCGGTGTTGCCAGGGTTGTCATCGACGTATTCGTTCATGACAACGGGGATGCCACTGCCGTCAGTTGCGCGGATGTATTTGCCGACACCGAGCGTTGCTGTGGGGAGCGATGCCTCGTATGTCTTGCCGCCCATTGACGCATTGAATTTCAATGTCATCGTGCCGGGAAGAAGAGCAACATACACTTCCGCGTTTGTGCCGTTGGGTGTTGCAGCAGCGTTAACAGCACCTGCAGTAGCGTTTGTGAGGTCAAGTGTACCGTCGCTGAACTTGACAGGAGCCTGGTTGTTCACGCCCTCGCCAGAGATAGATACGGTCACATCGTCAGAGACTGTCAGGTTGCCGAACTCGAGAGTGAAGTGAGCGAAAACGACATCACGCTGCAGACCGAAGTCGTCAACATAAAGACCTTCCTCACCTACTGTCACGTTCTGAGTAGATGTAAGAGCGTCATGCTGTCCAAGGTCTGCGAGCTTGCCAGTCTGGTTAGCAACGCTGTGAACATAATCAGAAGTGAGATCTTCATAATTTATTGTTGTGCCGAGGTGAGCGAAAGAGAAGTTCATCTGACCCTCACGAAGACCAGTGAGTTCTCCCTCGAAAGTAGCAGTCGGAGTGCCAGCACCCTCTGAAACTGTGAGGATACCGAGTTTTGTGCCAGTAGTGGCGTTAAATACCGCTACTTTGTCACCAGCAGACCAGTTGGCTGTCAGGTTGCCCTCGTCCTCTGAGAGGACAGCGCGAGTGGCATCGTCCATAGGACGGCCAATCTTGACGGTGATGTGGCGCTGCAGATTGCCGTCGCCAAGTTCATCTTCGTTTGAGCATGATGTGAGGGCAAGTGTAGCCAGACCCAGCATCATCGCCGAAACCTTGAAATACTTTTTCATAACTAAATTCCGTATTTGAGTTATCATGTTCAATCCCTTCAGGGGCATCCACGGCGAACCATGGATGTCCCCAAAGGGTAAATATCAAGTATTGTTGTTATTTAGCGCGTTTGTTGCCCCAGGGGTTGTCACCACCTGCACCGGGGTTTGTACCGCCACCGCCGTAGCCTTTCCAGTAACCGTAAACAGTCACGTTGGGGTTGTCCTTAGTAACAGTCACCTTGTCACCAGCGTTGTATTTGACAGTGTTGTCATCCTGAACAGCAGTCCAGTAAAGGAAAGTCCAGCCGTTAGGCTTCTGCGGAGTTACGTCGGGAATAGTAAACTCATAGCTTTCCAGAGGAGAAGTGACACTAATAGTCTCGGGAATGTTGGTAACGTTAGTACCGTTGTTTGCATTGAAAGTCAGAGTGTAGGTATACATAGTCTGAGCCTCCCATACAGGATAGAGATACAGAGTAGGATTAGCCTTCTCGAGAACAATATCCTGACCGCCTACATACTCAACTTCACCATTCGCAGTTGTAGACCAACCCATGAAGTTGTAACCCTCTTTGACGGGTATAGCGTCAATTGTCTTGAATGTATAACTGTCATACCCCTCATGAGACTGAATCTTCCAGCCATTGTCATAGTTGACAGTGTACATGGTAGTCTCTTTCTGGTTGTCGTTGCCGTCCATGTTCTGATCGCCGTTGTCAACGGGGATGAAGTCATCGACAGTGAGGTCGAAGTCAATCTTGTTCAGCACGGGCTGGGGATCGTCCGGGTTCGGGGTGTAACCGCCAGTACCGTTGGCAAAATTGAATGTATAGATGTAGCGCTTGCCCTGCTCCCAGTTAATTTCAACGGGGATAGCAGCATATCCGTCATAGAGTACCTTGTCAGTAGCAGCATTGTACTCGGCTCCGGCGATGTTGGAGATTTTGCACTTCACGAGGAAGTATGCGCCGTTGAATGAATCGCCCTTTATCTCCGGATTCCAAGCGACAGACTGCTGCGGAATGAGAGTCAGAGTGTTTGCGAAGGAAGCCTGATTGTGGTTGGCACCCGGGCAAGTGAGGTTAGTCACTTCAGAAGACAGAGTCACAGCGTCAAAAGTAACGTCGTACTGCTTCAGAGTAGAAGCCTGAGCGTCAGACCAAGTACCCTGGCCAGGGAGAGTCACGTCATGGGGATTGTCGCTGTGGTCAACGTCTTCCCAGTTGGTGTCAGTGTTTACAGTCGGGAAAGTGAATGTAGCCTGGTTGCCGATGTGGCCTACAGAAACGCCAGTCACCTCAACATTGATCTTGTTGTTGGTGTTCTTGGCACGGAACACTACCTGGCTGAGAGCGTGGCGGAAGTTCAGGTTGACCGGGGTGTTGTTCTTGCCCTGGTTGAGCTTAACGCCGTACATGAGGTCTACCTGCTCACGAACATTGTCCTTTACCTGGAAGTTCTCAAACTTGGGAGCACCGTCGTTGTAGTTGAACTCGTTGTCGCCGTTCACCTCAGCATAGAAGTTGAGGGTGTTTTCCGGCCAATAGCGCTGACCGCCGTCGAAGCCCCAAACCGCAGGATTGCCGCCTTTGTTGACGATGAGCTCGCCGCCGAAGTAGACATCTTGAGTGTCAGTGTTCTGAGCCCATACTCTAAAAGAGCTGGGGAGGAAGTTGTTGCAGTACGAGTCTGCAGCGCGAGTGTTGGAGATCGAGCTTACGTTGAAGCTAATCTCGTCCTCATTGATTTTGAGGATCTCATCCTGTGAGCAGGCAGTCAGCATCATGGCTGCCATTGCTCCATAAAACAATTTCTGTTTCATTTCGGTGATACTAAACTTAGTTGGTTAATGATTTTGATTGTTTCTCTCTTGTTTGTTTCCTATTCAATATTAATATTAGATAGTGATGTCTTGGTTGATTTCCTGCCAGTCATCTACCGAGGGGTTGAAGCTGTCGTCGCCTTCCATGGGGGTAGGCAGTCCGAGTCCGTCGATGATGATGTGGACATGTCGCTTGTCCGGCGCGTTATGCACCTGCGTAGTGACATTGAACTTATCCTCGGTCGCGCCAAAATAGAACTTGCCGCCGTCTTGCATCCACACATAGAACATCATGCGGTGTTCCTGGGGGTTATCGGTGTTGTGACCGAAGGTGTAGAAGCGACCGGTAATGCGTGACACGCCGTCGCTCTCCGCAGCAAAGGGGATTGTGACACACTCCGAGCCGAGCGACTCGTCGCCGAAGTAGAGCGATGGAGCCATGCCGGAGAGTGAGCCGCACATCTGTGTGGCATACTTAAGGTTCTCCACATTGCGTACCTCGTATGTGTATTCGCAGACGAGTTCGTGGGGATAGAGGTATATCACACGGTCAACCGAGTGGACGGGTACACCAGACCAGGTGTCGCGACCGCTTTCAGGTATGCTAATGTAGGTCACGCCATCGGCGGTGATTTCCATCTCCTCAACAGAGCAGCCCCACATCATGTCGGGCGAGATGACTATCCTCTCGGCATCACCCGCACGAGGAGGAAGCGCACCCGAGCCAACAATGCTCTCAAACAGGTTGCCGTCGCGAGTGAAGACGCGGTGGGTGTCAAAGCTGCTTATGCCTGAGAACTGGCACGCCTCGGTGTCGTTGTTGTAGGCAATTACACGGTAGCGGCCTTCGACGAGTTCGACCTCGCCGCCCTCCTTGCCGGTGAAGTCATAGCGCACCATGCGGCGGCCGTCGTCGATTCCATTTTCATAGACCGGATAGAAGAATACGCACATGCCTTCGGGGTTGGCATCAGGAGCGTCCTGCCAGTCGAAGACCAGACGCAGCGTGGCGCGGTGAGGATGCTGGTAGCAGAGTTCCTTATGCTCGCAGCTGACGAGCAGTGCCGGCAGCAAAGCTGCCAATATCAAATGGAAAACAAATTTCAGTCTCATTTCTCACCTCCTTTCTTGCGGTTGTAGTTGTCACAGCCGATGAGCCAGACGAGTGAGATCTCGGCTTTGGTAGGGCCGAACCAGTGCCGCTGCTTGGTGGCCTGCCATACGTAGCAGCCGTCCACAGGGCGGTATTCCTGGTACTCGCCTGTGAGATAGCCCACGCCGAGGGTGAAGTCAATGTTGAAGTGCTTGGCGACAGGGAGGGAGTAGCCGTACTCGAGGCCTACGCCCCAGTTCATCTTGTTCCAGAGCGTTCCGCCGGGCTTGCCGCCGAGGTAGCCCTTGCCGCCCCACTCGAAGTCGTAGGTGAGTATCTGCCCGTACACGCCGAG
>URTA01000082.1 GCA_900550645.1 uncultured Porphyromonadaceae bacterium | reverse complement strand
TCTGCTTTTCAAGAAGTTGGGTATGCCTCTTTGTGGTTTAGCGGACAGTAATAAAACGATATGAATGCTGTAGAGACTATGGGGACTGTCGTACCTGAAACTAAAAAGACAGACAGCCGCTACGACATACTGAAATTTGTGCTGGCATTGCTTATAGTGGCGTTGCATACACAGCTGTTCCCGGGAATTATGAAACCATGGGTGCGTGTAGCCGTACCGCTGTTTTTCATGGTCTCGTCCTTTTTCTTCTTCCGCAAAGTGAACAAATGCGCCGATGCCGCAGAGGCACGAGGAGTGCTGGCGCACTTCGCCAAGCGAAGCGGCATGCTGTATCTGTTCTGGTTTGTGGTTCTGCTCATCCCGACAATAGGGATACGAGAATATTTCTTTGACGGCATCTTGAACGGCTTTGCAAGCATGGCGTGTGACGCCGTTTTCGGCTCTACCTTCGCCGCATCATGGTTCATTACCGCCAATGTCATCTGCATCTGCATCGTGTTCGCGCTGCGCCGTTACAAGGTTATTCTGGGCATAGTGGGCTTGGGCTTGTTTGCCTTGTGCTGCCTCGACTCCAACTATTACAATGTGATGCCCGCATGGGTGCAATCGTTGTCAGGCATATTTCCAGGTACACAGCTGTACTGGAGTTTCCCGGTTGCATTGCTGTGGGTCTGGCTCGGCATGGTGTTCGCCAGCTTGAAAGCAGTCGGCAAGTGGCAGGTATGGGCTGCAGTTATAGTGTTGGGAGCAGTTATGCTGTACGCGGAACACGTCCTCGTCAACAGCCGGCACTGGGTGCGCGACGATGACGTATATTTCAGCCTCGCCGTGATTTGCCCGGCGATATTCCTGTGGGTACGCAGCCTGCACCCTGTTTCGTTCAGCCGCTCACTGCTGCTCCGCCAGTCGAGCGTGATATTCTACTGCGTCCACGCCACAGTGGCGCGCATACTGTGGTATTGGCTGCGCACACACGGCTATCGCGGAGACATTTACGGCCTTGCAGTCTTTGTCATCACACTTGCGTGCTGTGTGTTTGCCACATGGCTGCTGCTGACGCTCGTGCGCCGCAAACGTTTCGGCTGGCTGAGACACGCCTTCTGACCATGCGCCGCACTGCGTTGAGCCTCAACGCAGTTACACGTCAGCGGGATTGCCAGTCGTGTCTCAAGTCTTGTCTCCTGTCATTTTTTCGGCCATTTTTGTTTGCGGGTATCGGGAATAAACCCTATATTTGCGGCAGAATCAATAGTACCGCAATTGCGCTCCACAGGCGAATCTCTCGAACCAGGGGCAAATAACCTTAACCTAAACATTAATCATTATGACTACAATTACGAAAGTGGCGATTGGTCTGGCTCTTCTCCCGGCATTGTCGATGTCGGCAGCCAACACCCAAACATCGCAGCGAGCCACAATGAAAACGGCACCATTGACCATGAAAAAATCTGGTGCAATCGAACGTTCCGCAGCCCTCCGCTCGGAAAAGTCCACAATCCTCTATGAAAAGGCTGTCGCAAACGGCGTAACCGTACGCGCAGTGCGCGACGCTGACGGCAGAATCTACAAGCAAATCGTGCGCGACGGCAAAGCCACGGCTGCTCCGCAACTCCGCACAGCACACTATGCCGCCCCATCAGGAGCTGCATTCTTCGAGGACTTCGAGGGCTGGGACGAGGTGACGCTCGACTGGATACCCGAAGGGTGGAGTGAAATCAACACCCCTGAAAACACGCCTAACCAGGATATGCTCAAGCGCAATATCAACAACACCTGGTACGGCACATTCACCGGTGACGGCTACTGGACGGGCAAGACTCCCGACGGCGAAAAGGAATGTTTCATCCATTTCACCTACACCGGCTCGTATACCGACGACGAGGGGAACAAGCAGGAGTTCAGCGCAGCCAAGCAAGACGAATGGCTAATAACCCCCGAAATCACCGTCGGCAACCAGCACAAGCTCTTCTTCGAGATGCAGTTTGACGAGGGGTCGGTCTATGACTTCGACTGGGACACTTCCGCATACGACCGCACCAAGGTCGTATGCGATTTTGAAATCCTCATGACCGAAGACGACAGCGCGAACTGGGAGAGCATCTGGAAAGTGTCAACCGACCTCGCGAGTGCCAAGAGCGACAGCGAGCTGTATGACCTGATGGCTGTGTTGAAATACAATTCACAGAGCGTGGACATCCCCGAGAAATTCTACGGCAAGAAAGTAAAAATCGCTTTCCGCTACTTCAACATCGGCGACGGCTACAGCGGCAACTCCATGGGCATCGATGCTGTCACAGTGGGCGCAACCATGCCCCAAGCCCGGTACTATATGCCAGACGGCTCACTTATGGCGGGTCTTTCTCGCGACCTATACGCCTTCTCCGCTCCGTTCGGGCTGTTTCCGGCATACGCTGACGTAACTTGGCAGTCAAGCAGCAATTCATACACAGAATCTAATGAGTGGCAGGTATACAACCCCGAGACTGGCGCAATGGACACGGAAGCGGGGGAAACGGTCGTGACCAACTATCCCTATTCCGAGGGCGAGGCCTACCCGTTCCCGAAGCTGACAGCGAGAAACTCATTTGGCAGTGACGTATATGACTTCGGTGTCATCATCGACGGTGACGGCCAGCAGGCAACCGGCGGCGCAGTATACGGCGGCAACTTCACCAACAACGGCCGCGAGTACGGCGTAGGTGTATATGACTACGCACGTGGCTCGCTGTATCCGGCTTACTTCACACAGGGTAACTATTGTTTCGGCACTTCCGAAGAGGGGACTTGGGGCAACGGTATAGTCCAGGAAAGTTCTGCCAACATGTACGATGCTCCCGCAGCTCCTTTCGCTATCGACGAAATCCATGTTCTCCTCGGCGCTCTCGACGCTGATCCTGATGCCGAGTTCAAGCTGCGAATACTCGGCTATGACAGCAACGGCTACCTCAATGAGGACAGCCCGCTGATTGAGGCAACAGCCAAAGCTTCAGATGCTGTGACAGAAAGCGGCCTCTACTCGCTGCCGTTCAAATTCTACACGGAGGACGAAGCCGGCAACAATGTACAGACATATTTCGTCTATGACCAGCCAATAGTTGTCGATGTCTACGGCTACAGCAACAACCCCAAGGTGCGCAGCTTCGGCATCTGCACACAGTACGCCAACAACGAGTCCGGCAAGAACTACACCGCCATGCGCCTTACGCTTGCAAACGGCACTACAAGCTGGTATACCGGCGACAATGCCCTCCAAGACTTCTACAACGCATTGTATTTCACATTCTTCGGCTCATACAACTTCCTCATGCCCGAAGAGGCTGAAATTACACTTAACTCCGGCAGCGACAACGGCAATGTCAACGTAGCGGCAGCCAATTCCCCCGAAAACTGGTGGATAGAATACAACGGCAACAAGTTCCCGCTGGTTTCAGGCGCGGAACTTGACGGCTGGCTCACTGTCAGCGGCATGTCGCTGAACGGCGAGCACTCATTGAGATTTAACGCAACGCCGACAGAGTCCGAACGCTCTGTAAACTTCACCCTATGCACAAAGGGCGCAAGCACCCAGCTAACAGTGAAACAGCACGTTTCGGTAGGCGTAGACGAAATCACAGTGGCTGAAGGCGAAGCACAGTACTACAACATGCAGGGTGTGCGCGTAGCCAACCCCGAGAACGGCATGTTCATCCGCGTCCAGAACGGCAAGGCTCATAAAGTCGTCCTCAAATAATATCAGCCCAGCCTGGCGTATACACAGCGAGTGTGCCGTATATGGCACACTCGCTTTTTTGTTCTTCTGTATAACTGGTGTTATTTCAGGCGGGCACGGATGGCTGCGGTCTCGGCTTCGTAGCCGGGCTTGCCGAGCAGCGCAAACATGTTCTTCTTGTACGCCTCCACTCCGGGCTGGTTGAAGGGGTTCACGCCGAGCATATAGCCGGAGATGCCGCAAGCGCGTTCAAAGAAGTATATCAGTTGTCCGAGGCTGTGTTCAGTTAGTGCGGGCAGTGTGATGCGTATGTTGGGCACTCCGCCGTCCACATGGGCGAGCATGGTGCCGAGTTCGGCCTGCTTGTTGACCTCGTCGATGCGGCGAGTCGCCAGGTAGTTCAGCCCGTCAAGGTTCGCCTCGTCGCCGGGTATGCGCACTTCGGCATCGGCGTTCTCCACGGAAATGACCGTCTCAAATATGGTGCGCTCGCCGTCCTGTATCCACTGTCCCATGCTGTGCAGGTCGGTGGTGAAGTCCACAGCAGCAGGGAATATTCCTTTGCCGTCCTTGCCTTCGCTCTCGCCGTAGAGCTGTTTCCACCACTCGGCGATGTAGTGCAGCTTCGGGTTGAAGTTGGCGAGTATTTCTATTTTCTTGCCGCTTGTGTAGAGGGCGTTGCGTATCTGCGCGTATGCCAGCGCGATGTTGCCGTCCTCGACTGCGGTGGCGGCTGCCATGTCGCGTGCGCCGGCGATTAGGCTGCTGATGTCGAAGCCGGCTACGGCTATTGGGAGCAGCCCGACAGGAGTAAGGACTGAGAAACGTCCGCCCACGTTGTCGGGAATGACGTATGTCTCGTATCCCTCGCGGTCAGCCATGGTGCGCAACGCGCCCTTACGGGCGTCGGTGACAGCGACGATGAGGTCACGAGCCTGGTCTGCGCCCTGCTGGCTCACGAGAAGGTCTCGCAGCAGGCGGAACGCGATTGCCGGTTCAGTGGTCGTCCCGGATTTTGAGATGACGATGATGCCGAATTTGTGTCCGCGCAGCAGGTTGAGTAGCTCGGCGGTATAGTCCTCGCCGATGTTCTGCCCGGCAAAGAGGACTTTGGGGCAACCGGGCTTAGGAGCGCGGAAGTCAGCAAAGGAATCGGAAAGCGCGCTGATTACGGCTTTCGCACCGAGGTATGAGCCGCCGATGCCGATGCAGACCACATATTCGCAGCGGCTGCGGAGACGAGCGGCGGTTTTGGAAACAGCCTCGAGGAGGGCGACGGAGGTGTCAGCCGGCAAGGTGTTCCAGCCGAGGAAGTCCGCACCCTCGCCGGATGCGTTGTCGAGCGTGTGCATTGCTGCGGCAGCTGCGCTGTGAAGGCCGCGGTAGTTTTCTTTACCTGTGAACGACAGTGCGTTGTCAATGTTGAGAGTGATACTGTTCATTGCTTTGCCTGTTTTGTACTTAAATATCTTGTTTACCTTAGTTGCTAATGTCAAGGCGGCTGTCAGCTTCACGAGCCTGAGCCACAAGGCGGACGCGATGCGACCTTGATGCGTCCCCACGCTTTGGTTTTGACGCGGGGACGTATATTCAGTGTGTCAGGAGAACGTGCCGGTAATGCGGCGGAAAGCCTCCTGGGGGTTCTCGTTTTCGTAGAGTATGGCATACACGCAGTCGGCAATCGGCATTTCGACATTGTATCGGCTGCATATCTCGTGTATGCACTTGGTGCCGTAATACCCTTCGGCTACCTGCGACATCTCCATCATGGCTACCTGAACGCTGTAGCCCTTGCCTATCATCGACCCGAAATTGTGGTTTCGGGAGAATTTGCTGTAGGCGGTCACGAGCAGGTCGCCGAGGTATGCGCTGTCACATATCTCGCGCTGCATCGGCGCGACAGCATCAACGAAATGGCGCATCTCGCGTATGGCGTTGCTCACCATCATTGCCATGAAGTTGTCGCCGCTCTTCATGCCGGAGATGATGCCGGCAGCTATGGCGTAGACGTTTTTCAGCACCGCGCCGTACTCGATGCCGGCGATGTCGTCAGAAAGGATAGTGCGCATCTTGTCGCCGGCAATCATGGAGGCGAAACGTGCGGCCTTGTCACTGTCCTTGCCGCCGATGGTCAGGTAGCTCAACCGTCCGAGAGCCACCTCCTCGGCATGGCACGGGCCGCCGATGACGAGCATGTTGCGCTCGTCGCAGCCGAAGCGGTGCGCGAAATAGTCGGTGACAATCATGTTGTCATCAGGCACAATGCCCTTGACGGCAGAGATGATGTTCTTGCCCGAGATGTCAACGCTGATGCGGTCAGTGTGCCATTTCAGGTAGGGCGAGGGGAACGCCACAATGAGCGAATCGGCTATGCTGCAGGCATCGTTGATGTCCACGCGGAAATCGATCAGCCCGGTGTCGAAAGAGGCGTCGCTCAGGTAGACCGGGTTGTGGCCGTATTTCAGGAAGTCGTCGATGCGGTCCTGGCGGCGCATATACCATACAAACGGAGTGCCGTTGTCGGCAATGAGTTTGGCTATGGCTGTCGCCCAGCTGCCGCCGCCGAGGACGGCTATCTTGCCAAGGGTCTTCATGGTGTCACGGGTGCTGTCGCGTCAGGCTTCTTCCTGTCCGGCGTTTTCATTGTCAGCATCCTGCGCCTGACTTCTCTTCTCGGGACGCATCTGCGGGAAGAGGAGTACCTCCTGTATGGTGCTTTGTCCGGTCATGAGCATGGCGAGGCGATCCATGCCGATGCCCATGCCCGAAGTCGGGGGCATGCCGTATTCAAGGGCGCGTATGAAGTCATGGTCGATTATCATAGCCTCGTCGTCGCCCTTGTCTGCCAGACGCATCTGCTCTACGAAACGCTCGTACTGGTCTATCGGGTCGTTGAGCTCGCTGTAAGCGTTGGCGAGTTCCTTGCCGTTGACCATCAGCTCGAAACGCTCGGTCAGCTCCGGATTGTTGCGGTGACGCTTGGTGAGCGGCGACATCTCGATGGGATAGTCGATTATGAATGTCGGCTGGATGAACGAGCCTTCGCACTTCTCGCCGAAAATCTCGTCGATGAGCTTGCCCTTGCCCCATGCCGGCTCGGTCTCGATGCCCTGCTGGCGGCAGAACTCGCGCAGCTCGTCCTCGCTCTTGCCGGAGATGTCAAAGCCGGTGGCGTTTTCGATGGCCTGAGCCATTGTGATGCGCGGATAGGGAGCCTTGAACGAAATGACGTTGTCGCCCACCTTCACCTCGTCCGTGCCGTTCACATCGCGGCATATCTTCTCGAGCATCTTCTCGGTGAACGTCATCATCCAGTTGTAGTCCTTGTATGAGACGTATATCTCCATACAGGTGAACTCCGGGTTGTGCGTGCGGTCCATGCCCTCGTTGCGGAAATTCTTGGAGAATTCGTACACGCCTTCGAACCCTCCGACTATCAGACGCTTGAGGTACAGCTCATCGGCAATGCGCAGGTAGAGGGGGATGTCGAGGGTATTGTGGTGCGTGATGAACGGACGAGCTGCCGCGCCGCCGGCGATTGGCTGGAGTATCGGAGTCTCGACCTCGATGTAGCCATGCGAGTTGAAGTATTCGCGCATGGAGTTGAACATACGTGTGCGCTTCAGGAAGATTTCGCGCACACCAGGGTTGACCACCAGGTCAACATAGCGGCGGCGATAGCGCAGTTCCGGGTCGGTGAAGGCATCGTAAGCCTTGCCGTCCTTCATCTTTACTATGGGAAGGGGGCGGAGCGATTTGCTGAGCACTGTGAGCCGCTGTGCATGCACGGTGATTTCGCCTGTCTTGGTGCGGAACACGAAACCGTCAATGCCTACGAAGTCACCTATGTCGAGCAGCTTCTTGAATACGACGTTGTACATGTCCTTGTCCTCGCCCGGACAGATGTCGTCACGGCTCACATACACCTGTATGCGTCCGTCAGCGTCCTGAAGCTCTACGAAAGCGGCCTTGCCCATGATGCGGCGGCTCATGATGCGGCCCGCCACGCTGACCTTGCGCAGCTCAGCCTCGTCACTGAAATTCTCCTTGATTTCGACGGAATGGCCGGTTACGACAAATTCCGCAGCCGGATACGGCTCAATGCCACGGTCGCGCAACGCCTGCATGCTGCCACGGCGCATCTGCTGCTGTTCGCTCAGTTCTTCTATTCCCATATATGTTGCGTCTGTTTAGTTTCAGTTTTTGCAAAGGTAATAATAAAATCC
>URTA01000081.1 GCA_900550645.1 uncultured Porphyromonadaceae bacterium | reverse complement strand
ATCGCTTTTCCTCCTTGGTTGTGCTTTTTTCGTCCAACTTTTGGGGTGCAGTTCATATCCACACGGTCAATCATCATCCAATGGCTCTTCAAAAGGTTGCTGACCGAAACGCCTTATTATTTCCTCTCTTGTATCATCGCTTAGCGAACTACACCCCAAAAATGCACCAACGCCCACCTTTGTCACACTATCGGGTATAGTGATACTCTTCAGTGAAGTACACCCTCTAAATGCCCACTCGTCAATGCCTGTAACGCAGTCGGGGATTGTGATGTCCGACAACGATGAACACCCCATAAAAGCCTTTTGAGCTATATATGTCACACTTCTTGGTATTGCAATGCAGGTCAGTGAAGAGCAATCCATAAACATACACTTGTGGATATATGTAATCCCGTCAGGAATTACAATGCTTGTCAGCGATGAACAGTCCTTAAACACACTGGTACCAATACTAGTTACACTGTCTGGAATTGAAATACTCGTCAGCGATTTACACTCCCCAAAAGTTCTGCTGCCAATTTCCGTAACACCGTCTGGAATATCAACAGCTTTCAGAGATAAACAGCCCCAAAAAGCACCCCAGCCAATACGTATTATATCATTGGGAATGCTGACAGTCTCCACGGACTCACAACCGCAAAAAGCATATCTGCCTATATATTCCACTCCAACAGGTATATTAATGTCCTCCAATGATGAACACCAACCAAAAGCCACATCACCGATGTTTATAACACCAGCAGGAATTGCAATTTTCGACAGCGACCTACACCCATCAAAAGCCTTTTCGCCAATATCCGTCACACTATCAGGAATAACAATGTTCGCCAAGGATGAACACATCGCAAAAGTACTGTCAGCAATACTTGTTACACCCACAGGAATGGTAATGCTCACCAAGGATGAACACCCTTCAAAAGCACTGTCGGCAATACTTGTCACACCCGCAGGAATAGTAATGCTCGCCAAGGATGAACACTCCTCAAAAGCGCCATGACCGATATTCACCACACTATCGGGAATGTTGACACTCTTCAACGAAGTACACCACCCAAAAGCCTCGTCTCCAATGCTTGTCACTCCATCTGGAATGATAATGCTCGTCAATGAGGAACATCCACGAAATACCCACTCGCCTATACTTGTCACACCATCGGGGATTACAATGCTTGATAATAGCTCGCAACCCGAAAATGCAGTGTCGCCGATGCTCGTCACACTGTCTGGAATTGAGATTTCAATCAAAGACTTACACTCTACAAAGGCCCAATAACCAATACTCGTGATATTGTTGGGGATTTTGATGCTCGTCAATGATGTACACCAAGCAAATACGCCATTGCCTATACTTGTCACACCGTCAGGTATTTCAATGCTCGTCAAGGAACACGCACGAAATGCCCAATCACCAATACTCGTCACGCCGTCGGGGATTTCAATGCTCGACAATGATGTACACCACATAAAAGCACTATCTCCGATGCTTGTTACACTGTCTGGAATTGTGACGCTCGTCAGCGATTTACACCCCTCAAAAGCATGGTCGCTGATGACTCTAACGCCATCAGGTATTGCATACGAAGCTGCATTCTGTCGTCTGAATGCAATTAACGTATCCATGTTTTTGCTAAACAGCACATCATCCTCGTATGTAAAATGCGAAGACTTATTGATCAATTTTCCATTCCAACTATAGAAGGGATTGCCTTGCATCTCCTTTACAGACGCAGGGATAGTGATGCTCGACAGAGTTTTACATCCTTCAAAAGCGCAGTCTCCGATGCTCGTCACACCGTTAGGAATGATGATACTTTTCAGCGATTCACATTCATAAAAGGCATAATCACCAATGCTTGTAACGCTGTCGGGAATCGAGATGCTCTCAAGTGACTCGCACCCCTCAAAGACCCAGTCACCGATGCTTGTCACACCATCGGGGATTACAATGCTTGATAATAGCCTGCAACCCGAAAATGCACTGTCGCCGATGCTCGTCGCACTATCAGGGATTTCAACGCTTGTCAACTTCAAACACCCTGCAAAAGCCCCGTCACAAATGACTTTTGTACCTGGTTTTATTACATAACAACCACATAAATGCCAGTCTTCCTCCCATGGTTCATAAGGAGGGGCTTTGAGGAGGCGGAGGCCGTCGGGACTGTATTTCACGCCGCGCTCATCAGTGACGACAGCGGCAAGGTCGGCCTCAGTAACGGTAGTCAGTATATTTTCCATTTGTCTTGGCTTTGGTTTCGCCGGCAAAGTTAGTCATTTTGTCCTGATTTCGCAACCGGGGTCTTGACATTGGGTTTAGCCATTATGGCTATTATGGCTGTAATGGCTATTATAGCATAGCTGACAATAAACTGACAATCAATTGAATATCTGCGGACACGGCACGCCGTGTCCCTACCTTGCATGCGCCATAGTGATGAAATACATTTCGGAATGTGGCGATTTTTTTATACCTTTACGCTGCTTTTGTGTGCCTGAATGTCCGGCACACCTACCAAACTATTGTTTCTATGGTGACAGTCAATAATTTATCAGTCGAATTCTCTGCTCGACCTCTGTTCAATGACGTTTCTTTCGTCATCAACGACACCGACAAGGTGGCTCTGACGGGAAAGAACGGCGCGGGAAAATCGACCATGCTGAAAATCATCGCCGGCCTACAGCAGCCCACCTCGGGGACTGTGGGCATGAGCAACGGCATGACCGTGGGATACCTGCCGCAGGTCATGAAGGTTGCCGACGAGACGATTGTCATCGACGAGGTGCGCAAGGCATTCTCGGGGCAGCTGAAGCTGAAGGAGGACATAGACCGGGCGACAGCGGAGCTGGCGGAGCGCACTGACTATGAGTCGGAGGGATACCAGCAGCTGATAGACCGCCTCGAATACCTCAACGACCGCCTTGCCATGGAGGGGAGCGACAACATGGAGGCTGAAATCGAGCGCACGCTCGTCGGCCTCGGTTTCCTGCGCGATGACTTCTCGCGGGCGACCAATGAGTTCTCAGGCGGCTGGCGCATGCGCATCGAGCTTGCCAAAATCCTCCTGGCGCACCCGGACGTACTGCTGCTGGACGAGCCGACCAACCACCTCGACATAGAGTCGATACAGTGGCTCGAGCAGTTCCTTATGACCAAGGCCCGTGCCGTGGTGCTGGTGAGCCACGACCGCGCATTCATAGACAACGTCACGAACAGGACGATAGAAATCTCCTGCGGCAAGATATACGACTACAAGGCGAAATATTCGCAGTATGTGGTGCTGCGCAAGGAGCGTGTGGAGCAGCAAATGCGGGCTTACGAGAACCAGCAGAAGATGATAGCCGACATCAAGGACTTTATCGAGCGTTTCCGCTACAAACCGACCAAGGCGGTGCAGGTGCAGAGCCGCATCAAGCAGCTCGAGAAGATAGTGCCTATCGAGGTGGACGAGGTGGACACGTCGCACCTGCGGCTGAAGTTTCCCCCTGCCCCGCGCTCGGGCGACTTTCCCCTGATATTGGAAGATGTAGGCAAGGCTTACGGTGACCACCAGGTGTTTGACCACGCCACATTCACTCTGCGTCGCGGCGAGAAGGTGGCATTCGTGGGGAAAAACGGCGAGGGCAAGTCCACGCTTGTCAAGTGCATCATGAACGAAATCCCCTTCACCGGGTCGCTGAAAGTGGGACATAATGTCCGCATAGGGTATTTTGCGCAAAACCAGGCGCAGCTGCTCGACGGCGAACTGACGGTGTTTGACACCATCGACCGCGTGGCGACAGGCGACATACGCACCAAAATACGCGACATACTGGGCGCATTCATGTTTGGCGGCGAGGCTTCGGACAAGAAGGTCAAGGTGCTGTCGGGCGGCGAAAAGACCCGTCTGGCGATGATACGCTTGCTGCTCGAGCCTGTCAACCTGCTGATACTCGACGAGCCGACCAACCACCTCGACATGAAGACGAAGGACATACTGAAAGACGCTATCAAGGCATTTGACGGCACGGTCATCGTCGTCAGCCACGACCGCGACTTCCTCGATGGGCTTGTGGACAAGGTGTATGAGTTCGGCGGCGGAAAAGTGCGCGAAAACCTCGGAGGCATCTACGATTTCCTCAACAAGAAGCAGCTCGACACGCTGCAGCAGCTGGAGCTGAGCCGCAACGAGCGTCGCCAGGCGCAAACGGCTCAGCCGGCATCAAATGCCGCTCCTGCACATGAAGCGTCTGCCGCCCCGGCGAAAAGCGGCAAGTTGAGCTACGCCGAGGCCAAGGAGCGCGACCGGCTGCTGAAACGCGCACAAAAGGCTGTGGAAAAGGCGGAAGAGGACATCGCCAAACTCGAAGCCGACATTGCCGAAGTCGAAAACCAGCTGTCGCAGGGCGACAGCTCGGCGGAAACGCTGGAGCGGTATGCGGCATTGACCAAGAAGCTCGAGAATGCGATGTCCGTATGGGAAATAGCCCAGCAGGACTACGACGAACTGAAGGCTAAAATGGGACTATAAGACCAATATTACCAATGAGAACAATATCAAATCAAAATACAACAGACGACATGAAATTCAGAAACCTGTTTTTCGGCATGGCCATGGCAGTACCCTTCGCCATGTCTGCCGGCTCACCCCACGGCATCAACACTGCCAACCTCGACCCAACAGTATCGCCCGGCGAGGATTTCTACAAGTACGCTTGCGGCGGCTGGATGAAAGCCAACCCGCTGCCCGGCGAGTACAGCCGCTACGGCACTTTTGACGTGCTGCGCGAGAACGCCAAGCACCAGCTGCAGGACCTCATACTCAACCTGAGCAAAGACCCGCAGTCAAAGGTCAAAGGCACAAACGCGCAGAAGGTCAGCGACCTCTTCTCGCTCGGCATGGACAGCGTGCGCCGCAACAATGAGGGCGCAGCTCCCATGAAGCCCTACCTCGACCGCATCAACGCCGCAGCACTCGACTCCCCGAAATCAGTTGCTGAGATGACCGCATGGATGCACAACGGCGTGGGCGGCTGCCTGTTCGCTACCGGCGTTGCTGCCGATG
The DNA here is from genome assembly GCA_900550645.1 of uncultured Porphyromonadaceae bacterium. Classification (GTDB taxonomy): domain Bacteria; phylum Bacteroidota; class Bacteroidia; order Bacteroidales; family Muribaculaceae; genus Lepagella. The sequence goes on along the minus strand of URTA01000081.1, from coordinate 3,791 downwards.
CCAAGAACTCGGACATGAACATCATGCACGTAGCCGAAGCCGGCCTCGGACTGGGCGACCGCGACTATTACCTCGAGAAATCGGAGGACAACAACCGCATCATGGCGGCTTACGAGAAGTATGTCAAGACGCTGATGACCCTGTCGGGATATTCAGACGCTGACGCTGACCGCGTGTGGAACACGCTGATAACCATCGAGACAGAGTTTGCCAAAAACAAGATGAGCCGTGAGCAACGCCGCAACCCGCAGCTGCGCTACAACATCCGCACAATGGACGAACTCCGCGCCGCATACCCCAACATCGACTGGGACACATACTTCACCGCGCTCGGCATCACCGGCCTCGACAAGGTCAACGTGGCTTCCGTCCAGTTCATGGACTTCATCAACAACTATGTGACTACGCTCACCCCACAGCAGCTGCGTGACTATATGACATGGGAGTTCATCTCCGAATCGTCCAACCTCCTGAGCGACGACTTCGTCAACGCCAACTTCGAGATGTTTGACCGCGTTATGAGCGGCAAGACCGAAATGGAACCCCGCTGGAAACGCGCCATGTCGCTGCCCAACGCCATGCTCGGCGAGGCTCTCGGCGAACTCTATGTGGCAAAATATTTCCCGAAAGAGAACAAGGAATACATGGTGACGCTCGTTGAGAACCTGCGCAAGGCCCTCGGCAAGCACATAGACAACCTGACATGGATGTCGGCAGAGACCAAAGCCAAGGCTCACGAGAAGCTGAACGGATTCACAGTGAAAATCGGCTACCCCGACAAGTGGAAGGACTACAGCGGCATAGACATCGACCCGGAGAAGAACCTGCTGGAGAATGTACTCGCTGCTTCACGCTGGTTCACCCAGGACAACTACAACAAGCTCAACAAGCCGGTTGACAAGACCGAATGGCTGATGACTCCGCAGACCGTCAACGCTTACTATATGCCCTCGACCAACGAAATCTGCTTCCCGGCAGCGATACTGCAAGCTCCCTACTTCGACGTGACTGCCGATGACGCTATCAACTACGGCGCAATCGGCGTGGTAATCGGCCATGAGATGACCCACGGTTTTGACGACCAGGGCCGCCAGTATGACGTAAACGGCAACCTGAACGACTGGTGGCAGCCCGCCGATGCTGAAGCGTTCACCAAGCTTGCCGACCAGCTCGCCGCACAGTTTGACGCGGTGGAAGTCGCTCCCGGCGTACACGCCAACGGCCGTTTCACCCTCGGCGAGAACATAGCCGATCAGGGCGGCCTGCGTGTTGCTCTGACAGCATACCTCGACTCGCAAGAGGGCAAGCAGATGAAGGACATTGACGGCATCTCGCCCTTGCAGCGTTTCTACCTCGGATACGCCAACCTCTGGGCAGGCAACATCCGCGACGCTGAAATCCTCGTGCGCACCAAGACCGACCCCCACTCGCTGGGCTGCAACCGCGTGAACGTGTCGCTACGCAACATCGAGCAATTCTTTGACGCATTCGGCATCAAGGCCGGCGACAAGATGTTCCGTCCCGAAAACGAGCGTGTAATCATCTGGTAATCCAACCTTTCACACTATAAAATAGGGCTTTACCACTGTTGGCAAAGCCCTATTTGTATATATCCTTAGACGAAGTCAGGCAGTCAGCCGTGCAACTGCTCCGCCTCCTGTATTTCGCGGTGAAACTCCTCGACAAACTCCCTGCGAACCTGCTCAAAATCAACCTTGCGGCCGAGTTCCTTCTCCATGGAAGTCACCCCTTTGTCAACAAATCCGCAAGGGTTAATGGCGTTGAAGTATGACAGGTCGGTGTTGACATTAAGGGCAAGTCCGTGCATGGTGCAGAAGCGCGAGCATTTCACTCCAATGGCGCAAATCTTGCGCTCACTGGGTGTGCCTACGGCTATCCATACGCCAGTCGCGCCCTCTACCCTCTCGCCCTTGATGCCGTAACGGCCGATGACGCGGATGATGCACTCTTCGAGGAGCGTGATGTAGCTTTTGACTCCAAGGTGGTGACGCGCCATATCTATAATCGGATACACCACGAGCTGTCCCGGGCCGTGAAACGTTATGTCACCGCCGCGTGTGATTCTGACCACATCCACTCCCGGTATACGGCGGAGCAAATTCTCCGCATGTCCATGCTTGCCAAGCGTATATACGGGCGTATGCTGGACTGTCAGCAAATACTCCTGCCCCGGCGCAGCCTCGTTTTTCTTGGCATCTACCAGAGCGTCAAACAGTTCCGTCTGTTTTTGCAGAGCCTCGGCATACGGCATTATGCCCAAATCCAAGTCTTGTATCATGCCGCTGTCAGTGTATATGCCGCTCGGCATGGTAGCTGGAGCGCACCATCGGCGCACTCTCTATATGGCGGAAGCCCTTCTTGATGCCTATCAGACGGTATTTCTCGAATGTGTCGGGGTGTATGTATTCCTGCAACGGGTAATGCTCCTTGGTGGGCTGCAGGTACTGCCCTATCGTCATCACCTCGCAGCCGGCAGCGCGGAGGTCGTCCATAGTCTGCAAAATTTCCTCTTCCGTCTCGCCGAGGCCGAGCATGATGCCCGACTTGGAGCGGATGCCTGATTCCGAAATATGGCGTATTACATCGAGCGAGCGGTCGTAGGTAGCGAAGCAGCGCACCTCCGGAGTCAGACGGCGGACAGTCTCCATATTGTGCGAGATGATGTCCGGGCGTTCAGCTATCACCATGTCAATCAGTTCATGGCGGCCCTTGAAGTCCGGTATAAGCACTTCCATGGTCACGCCTGGACACTGCTCGCGCAATGCGCGTATCATGGCCGCCCAGTGTGACGCGCCGCAATCCTCGAGGTCATCGCGGTCAACGGAGGTTATCACTATGTGGCGGAGCTTCAACTCCTTGACAGAGGTCACTATGTCGTCAATCTCCTTCGGGTCGAGAGGGAGCGGCCGCCCTGTAGCCACGTTGCAAAACTTGCAAGAGCGGGTGCAAATGTTGCCGCCGATCATGAACGTAGCAGTGCCGTTGCCCCAGCACTCGCCACGGTTGGGACACATGCCCGAGCTACAAATGGTGTGCAGGTGTTTCTCATTGAGCAATCCCACGACTTGTGAAGTCTTGAAGCCGCGCGGCAATTTTATTTTCAGCCAATCCGGTTTGCGGCGGAAGTCTGCTTTCATATAGATAGGTTTGTCAGATTAGTCAGTATTTTCAAACGCACGACGGCGGCACTGCGCTATGCGCACTGCCGTCACCGCAAGTGTTAAAATCGGTATGTCAGAGTATGCTCTGAAGCTTTGCCTCAAGGTCCGCGAGTTTCACGAGACCGACGCTGCGCTCCACCACTTCGCCACCTTTGAAGAAAAGCACGGTTGGGATATTACGCACACGGTACGCAGCCGGCACGTCAACATTGTCGTCGATGTTGAGTTTGCCGATGATGACATCGCGGTCAGCATACTTCTCTGCGAGTTCCTCCACTACCGGGCCGAGCTTGACGCACGGGCCGCACCATGTAGCCCAAAAATCAATGACAACGGGCTTGCCGCTCTCGATAGCCTTGACGGCAGCCTCGTCTGTAAAATGAATCAGCATAGTTCTGTCAGTTCTTTGTTATTTAGTTGCATATACGGCATTGTGCCAACTTGCAGCGGTTTCATCGCCCGCTACGGGCGACAGCCGCAATGCAAAGTTATATCAAAATCTCCGTCTGTACAAACGCCCCGCCGATTATTTGGTTCAGTCGCGCAAACACCTCCAGGGCAACCGCATCAAAATTGGGGTAAATGGTTTTGAAGAGGCGCAAGTTCTTC
>URTA01000080.1 GCA_900550645.1 uncultured Porphyromonadaceae bacterium | reverse complement strand
GCGCGGGTTGGGGACTTTTGCGCCTTCGTCAAATCTTAAATGAAAGAGCCGTGGCATGCTTGTGCTGGCAAGGTATGGACACGGCGTGCCGTGACCGAAGGTTGGCAAGTATTTATGTTGTTGATTTGCAGTTGCTTGGAGCGGACACGGCACGCCGTGTCCCTACTGAGCCTCTATTGTTTCTTTTGTGATTGGTATTGTGGCGAGGATTTCGAGGAGGGGGAGCAGGGCAGTGGCAAGGAGGGCGAGCCAGCCAAGCCAGCCGACGGAATGTGTGCGGCACTGTGCCGGGAACAGGGCGTTGCGCTCATAGTCATACGTTGCCAGGACAGTAGCACCAGCCAAGTTCATAACCGCCGGCAGCACGATGCCGCTGCTTGAGGCAAGGGAATAGCCGCTGCCGTCGAAGCAAACAGCCACCGACAACAGGGACAGCAAGAGGAATAAACAGCCGGCTGCGCGGGTGTGCATCTTCGTTTTGCCGATGTCTGTCCGGGCAGTCTTGAGGAGCTTGCAAATTATGAACATCGGGCAGACGGAGAATATCATGCCGACGTATGAGGGTTCGCCGAAGCCGTTCCAAATGATGTAAGTCCATAAATACAGCGACAAAACCAGTGGCAAAAACAGCAGCGAGACTAATAATATAGCAAGCGGCACAATCACCGTCATCATCAGCCATGGCGGCACTTTGCCGCACAGGTTTATCTGCCAGGGGCGGCTCTCCATGTCGAGGAACGGCTGATTGCCCTCGTCGCACGCTGCCGGCGTGCCGCTCCCCGCGAGCGGCACGGTCGCATTGCTGTATATGTCAGGATGGTTCATGTTGTCGGTTGTTTCTTGTGTTAATACAGGGGCTTCAATATATGATTATGCAGGACATCATCAGCATCATCGGCAGCACTGTCGTGAAGAACAGTGTCAGCCTCGCGCTGGCAGACTGCGAGCGGCTATCCAAGGGGAATGCGGCACGCACGTCGCGGTCGTTATGCGTCAGCAATATTGACGAAGTCGCCAAATATATAACGGCGACATACAGGCCAGCGTATATCAAAACCAAGGGAGTGGGACTGTCGTTGTTGAAGAACAGCAAGAAACCGGTCAGCACAGGAAACACGGGCAGTGCGAGCCAAAAGCAAGCGGCGCGGATCCGGAATATCGCGTCGTTAGAACCGCCGCGCACGGCTTTCATGCATGAGCATATCAGTGTCCAGGTCGGCAGCAAAGCTAAGATCACCAGCTCAAGTGCAAATTTAAGTCCGAAAACGAAGACTGCGAACAATGCCGGCAGTATTGTTGCAGCTACAAGCAACGCGCCCAGCTTGCGGTACAGGCTCTTCACACCCGGATAGTAGCGGAAATCGAGGCGGTCAGGGTGATCCTCGTCCCACCGTATCGGCTCATACTCCGCCGGTGCGGGTGCTGTCTCCTCTGTGAAGTTGTTTTCCTCGTTAGTTCTCATGTCTGTTTAGTTTATGTTGTTATGTCTCACCATCCGAAGATAGCCGGTGCTGTCATGTAGAATGTAAAGACTGCGATCGTAATCGGTAGAAAAACTCTGCTAACCCAACTAAGCAATAAAAGATTATGCGAACACCAATATTATTATCGCAAACAGCGGCAGCACTGTAGTTGCAATTATGACAATCCAGCTCATGGTGGTTGTCGAACGCTCGTCCTTCGGGAACGCGGCGCACACGTCTTTGTTGGTGTATGATTGCACGACTGCGAACACGCAGAGATACAAAATGACTGTTGATAATCCTGCACTCACCAACGATGAGAGGGTAGGTCCCGTGCCGGCAAAGGTCAATTTAGAGCCAACCAGCGCAACCAGCGCGAGCAGGGCAAGCCAGAAGCAGGTGAAGCGGGTCAGGAATATCGCATCACACGAGCCGTTGCGCACGGCTTGCTTGGCTGACCAAATCAGTGTCCCGGTCGGTAAAAGGGCGAAAAGAATTAGTCTAAGGTCAAAGCCTGTAGCCAATGCCGGCAGTATGGCTGCAAACACAAGCATTGCAACCAGCTTATTGTGCAGGCTTCTCACACCCGGATAGTAGCGGAAATCGAGGCGGTCAGGGTGATCCTCGTCCCACCGTATTGGCTCATACTCCGCTGGTGCAGGTGCTGTCTCTTCTGCGAAGTTGTTTTCTTCGTTAGTTTCCATATTGTTCTGTTTTTGTTGTTCTGTGTCACCAACCGAAGATAGCAGGTGTTGTCAGGTGTAATGCCAAGCCCGCAATCACAATCGGTAGAAAAAGATCTGCTAACACAATCAAGCTGCCTAATGCTTCTAATAATTTAAAGGGGCAACAATTTATTTTCAAGTAGAAATACACGCAGATGCCCAAGATGTTTGCCAATGTACCCCACGTTGTGCCGATGCCGAGATATGCGGACAGCAGCATCACAGCATAAAGGCAAATGCTGGGTACTGCCAGTCCGAAGACTAATGCCCCCACGATAGCAGCCGTTCTTTCTTTGGAACTGTATAATGGCTTATGAATAAATGTCTTAAGTCCCATTGCTGATTGGCTTTTAGAAAATACTGATGACAGGGCCAAACACAATAAATGCGGCAATGCCAATCGGAATTGATAATATTACAGACAGGCATGTAGCTGTAAAACCGGTGTCTTGTAGATCTTCGCTTTTGAAGATGAGTCTTGTAGGGGAGATCCCGATTAGCCAGGCAGTAAAAAATGTTGCCATAAAGGCTAGTAGTATAAACAACATATTTATCACTGTCCACCCAACGTGGACAATCACTGATGTCGCGTTGTCGGTGGCGAGTTCTAAGCCCTGATTGGCAGACATGCTCAGAAGCAAGAAAATGATGCCGCTAAGTATCGGCGTTAGTATTACAACGAGAACTGATACTAATGTCCCCACGATCCACGGCTGCACCTTTGGAGAATTGAGCCACTGCGAAAAGCGGCCTCCATTCTTGGCAGTAAGCGTTTTTCGCTTTGCAGGTTTGTATTTGATGGATGATTTCATGGTAGCCTGTCTATGTGTTTGACATACAATATGCTGCTTTCGGGTTGGTGAAGCATCAGAGTCCTTTGAGTAATATATACAGCACTATCTGGAAAAAGATTGTGGCACTGACGGTTATCCAGTCAGCCGCAGTGCTGATGCGTAATTCCTTCGGGAACAGCGCGTTTACATCGGTATTGTATCGCGTTCTCACTAAAGCGATAACCGCAAATACCACAACAGCAAACTGCAGGCAGATTCCGAGCATTGTGCCGATTGACGGGTGTGAGGCTCCGTTAATAATGCCGGTGCGAATTGAGAATATGGCATCTACTATGCTCCAGTAGCAGGCGGCGCGTGTCAGGAAGATTGCGTTGTTCGAGCCTCTGCGGATTGCTCTGCGGCTTGCATTTATGAGGATTGCCATTAGCCCTAATTGCAGCAAGACGATTAACAGTACAACCATCCCAAATGCCGACAGGCTGCCGTATATCGCCTGAAGGCCGAACAGCCCGATGACATATAGTGCCGCCGGCACTATCGTTGTCAACACGAGTATGGTTGTCATGTTGCTGTACAATTTCTTAACCCCAGGGTAGCTGCTGAAGTCGATACGGTCGGAGAACTCTTCGTCTTCCTCGTTCTCCTCGTCCATTATCGGTTCATAGTCCGCCGGTGCTGGAGTTACCTCCTCTGCGAAGTTGTTTTCCTCGTTAGTTTCCATATAACATTCGTATTTTGGGGTCAATAAGCCATGAAGCTCTCGAATGTCATCGCGAGCGGCAGACCCACGGTGATAAGCACCAATATCCAGTCTCCCAAGGATGCAGAGCGTCTTGAGGGTGGGAAAACGTCCTGTATGTCCCCGTCAGCGTGTGTCTTGTAGATAGCGTATATTGCCGTGCCCAGAACTAGGAGCTGCAACACAGCTCCTATCTTCATGCCGGCTGAAGTGAAGGCGTATGACAGGAACTGGAAGATAGAACATGCCGCATTTATTGCGGCACAGTAGCATGATGCGCGTGTCAGGAAGATTGCGTTGCCCGAGCCGCTGCGCACTGCCCAGCGGCTCATGGTTGTGAGAATGCCCATTGCGATGACGGTTGCCAAGTAGAGCATGACGGTTAGCCCCAAGCCGCTTGGCATGTAGCTGTAGCTCCCTCTTGTGCAGGCGGTGAGCCACAAGAAGGCGAGCGCGATGACCGACAGCGGCAGTATCACTGTAATCGCGCGGATTGTGGTCAGGCAGTTGAACACGCTCTTCACACCGGGGTAGTAGTCGAAGTCGAGGCGGTCGGGGTGCTCTTCGTCCCACATTATCGGATCTCCGTTTGCATCGGTCGGTACTTCTGCGGCGGTCGTCTCTGGTGCATTGGCTGTTGTCGTTTCCGCTGCATCGGCGGCAGCCTCGGTCGGTCGTATTTCTTCAGCAGATTCTTCGGTATTTGTTTTGGCATCGGTTTTCATGTCGGTTTGTTTTGGCGATTGGTGTTGTATTGGCCGGTGCGGGCGAGCCGTTTGGGTTTGCTCGCACCGGCTTCGGTGGCTATGTGCAGGTTCGTTTACTTTTGTTCGTCGTCAATCTGTCTGCCCATGGCTCTTTTGAAGAATGATGCCTTGCGCATCTTGCGTGCTTTGATGCGGTCTTCGACGTCCATGTCATATTCTGCCTTCATGTTGGCCATTTCGTCAGCGTATGACTTGCTGAATTTGCTGAACATTTCGCGCGTGCCTTCAGGCGTTGCCTGGAACTTCATGCTGTTGTCGAAACTGAGGCGGGACGCTTCGCGCTCCACGTCGATGTTTGCGCCGATCATGTTGAATATCCAGCCCAGCTCCTTGAGGCGCGAAATCATCTGCACCACCTGCTGGCCGGTGTAGTGGCGCGATGAGTTCTCGTAGCCGTCGGTGATGACGGTGACGATAGCTGTAGCGTCCTCGTGTGTCGCAGCCACCATTTCGAGGTCGGTGAGTGTCGAGCCTACCGCATCGTAGAGGGGGGTGTTGCCCCAGGGGCGGTAGTCGGCGGTGGTGATGTCCTTGACCTGTTCGATGGGGACGTTTTTGCAGAGGTAGCGTGAGCGGATTTCCGTTCCGTTCTGGAAGGCGAATATGCTGACGAGCGAGCGGCGAGCGTCGTCGCCGGCCTCATTCTGCGCCGAGCGGATCACGTTGAGGGTCTCGTTGCAGCCGCTGATGGTCTGTTGTGTCAGTCCGCTCATCGAGCCGCTCTCATCGAGGATGATGAGGTTGAACACTGTGGTCTTGACATTCTTGTCGGTTTTCTGTTCTGTTGCCATTGTTGTGAATTAGTTTTGGTTGTTTTTATGTTGTCCCCCATAGGAGAATGAATTTGCTTGGTGAACAATCGTGAGTTGTCCGGGTGAATAATCACGTGAACTGTCTCAACGAGTGTTCGTGTTTTGACAACGCAAAATTAATACCAATTCCCGAAACTGCCAAACCTCATGTCGTAAAAATGACGCTAAGCCGAAGATTTAACTTTGCGGCTTCGATTTAAGTTAAAAATTAACGGAATTAACACTGCAGCCCTCGCCAAAGTCTGCCAAACCTGCCATGTCAGGCCAAAAAATTCGTGGCAGGGTTTGCCATGTCCCGAATAATGAGTAATTTTGCGTGCAATAAAATCATATACCATTTCTTCTATGTCTTTTATTGCCGACAGAGTTCAGATGGAGGGTCTCACCTTTGACGACGTCCTCCTGATACCCGCCTATTCAGAAGTGCTTCCGCGTGAAGTATCCCTTTCTACCAAGTTCTCAAAACGCATCAGCCTCAACGTGCCGCTGGTTTCCGCAGCCATGGACACTGTCACCGAGGCGCAGCTTGCCATTGCCATTGCCCGCGAGGGCGGCATCGGTGTAATCCACAAAAACATGTCTATCGCCGAGCAGGCTCGTCAGGTTCATGCCGTCAAGCGTGCCGAAAACGGCATGATATACGACCCGGTGACTATCGCCGTGGGCAGCACCGTGCGCGACGCGCTCGCCATGATGAGCGAATACCACATCGGCGGCATACCTGTCGTTGACGAGAACCGTATGCTGCGCGGCATCGTCACCAACCGTGACCTGCGTTTCGAGCGCAATCTCGACAAGAAGATAGACGAGGTGATGACCTCTGAAAACCTTGTGACCACCAACCAGTCAACCGACCTGGAACAGGCCGCCGACATACTGCAGCAGCATAAGATAGAGAAGCTGCCGGTCGTTGACGCGGAGGGACACCTCGTGGGGCTGGTGACATACAAGGACATTACCAAGGCTAAGGACAAGCCCTACAGCTGCAAGGACTCGCTGGGCCGCCTGCGCGTGGCTGCCGGCATCGGCGTTACGCCCGACAGCATGCAGCGTGCGGAGGCACTCGTGGCTGCCGGCGTTGACGCGCTTGTCATAGACACTGCCCACGGACACTCTGCCGGCGTGACAGGCGTGCTCAAGAGCGTGAAGAAGGCGTTCCCCGAAATAGACGTGGTTGTCGGCAACATAGCCACCGGCGAGGCTGCACGCTTCCTGGCAGACAACGGCGCCGACGGCGTCAAGGTCGGCATCGGCCCCGGATCAATATGCACCACGCGTATCATTGCCGGCGTGGGTGTACCCCAGCTCAGTGCTGTCTACGACGTATCCAAGGCTCTCAAGGAATACGATATACCCTTGATTGCCGATGGCGGCATACGATACAGCGGCGACATTGTCAAGGCTCTGGCAGCAGGTGGCAACTCGGTGATGCTGGGCGGAATGCTGGCCGGTGTCGAGGAGTCTCCCGGCGACACCATCGTCTTCAACGGCCGCAAGTATAAGTCGTATCGCGGTATGGGGTCGCTCGAAGCCATGGAACGCGGCAGCAAGGATCGCTATTTCCAAGCCTCGGAGACGGATGCCAAGAAACTTGTGCCCGAAGGTATAGCCGCCCGTGTCCCCTACAAGGGCTCGCTTTACGAGGTTGTTTATCAGATGATTGGCGGACTACGCGCCGGTATGGGTTATTGCGGAGCCAAGGATATTGAGACCTTGCATCAGGCACGTTTCACGCGCATCACCGCTGCCGGCGTCAACGAAAGCCATCCACACGATGTGGCCATCACCAGCGAAGCGCCCAATTACAGCTCGTCGGCGCGCTAACTTTTGCGCATACTCGGAACAATAAAACCCGGATTTTCGCGTTATATTAAAGCTATAAAATCGAACGCCTAAATTTTCTATAAATGAAAAAACTCCACCTATCCGCCGCCATCGCGGTCACGGCCATCGCAGTCACGGCTGCCGCCGCATCCGATCCGGTGCTGATGACCATCAACAAGGTGCCCGTGCACCTGAGCGAGTTTGAGTATCTTTACAATAAAAACAACTCGCAACAACTGCAGCCTCAGACACTTGACGAGTATGTAGATATGTTTGTCAACTACAAGCTGAAAGTGGCTGCCGCCGTAGCCGCAGGCATGGACACAACGGCCTCGTTCCGCAACGAATTCGACGGCTATGCCACCGAATTGGCGCAGTCGCGCATGGTTGACTCCACCGTTTACGACTCGCTGCTGCACGAAGCTTACGACCACGTACGCGAGTTGCGTTACGTCAGCCACATCATGCTGCCGCCCGCTGATGGCGAGACCTCGGGAGAAGTCGCTATGGCTCGTGCCGACTCGGTCCGCAATGCCATTCTTTCCGGCGCCACTACTTTTGAGGATGCCGCAGCAGCATCCATAGACCGCGCCAGCGCTACTCGCGGAGGCCGCATGGGCTGGGTATTGCCCGGTCGTTATCCCTGGCCTTTCGAGAAAGCGTCTTACGACACTCCGCTGGGCGGAATCTCACCGGTAATCAATTCGGGCTTCGGCCTCCATATCATACGCGTGGACGAAATCAAGCCCAATCCCGGCGAAGTAGAAGCCGAGCATATTCTCAAACTCACGCATGGCAAGACCCCCGAAGAGGCTGCACATGCACGCGTGGCCATAGACTCACTATACAACGTAGTGACACAGTCCGGAGTTGATTTTGAGGACGTTGCGCGCCGCGAAAGCGAGGACCCCGGAAGCGCAAAACAAGGCGGCAAACTCGGATGGTACAGCTCGGGAATGATGGTTGCGCCCTTTGATTCGGCATCATTTGCCATGCAGGTCGGCGAAATATCGCGTCCCGTGACCACCGCCTACGGATACCATATCATTCACAAAACCGGCGCTCGCCCCGTAGCATCTTTCGAGGATATGCGCCAATCGCTCGAGCAGCAAATCAACGGCGACGAGCGCGGACAATTGCCTGCACAACGCCGTCTCGATGCCCTGGTAAAACAGTACAAGGGACAAGTACTCGACAACGGCATGGCCAAGGTACGTCGCCTCATCGAAGACTGCGGCGGATACGACTCGACAGCCATAGCAACGCTCAAGGCATCCACCATCCCCGTATACACAGTGAGCGGCAAAAAGTACGCCGTTGCATCAGTGATGACTAATATGCCCGTAACAGCATCCGGCGATGTGGACAATGCCATGAAGATGCTGCAGAATGCAGCTATTCGCTCCATGCGCGATAAAGTCGCCGAAACATACCGCAAAGACCTGGTAAACATCGACCCCGATTACCGCAACATCTACAACGAATATCGCGACGGCATCCTGCTGTACAACATCTCCAACCAAGAAGTGTGGGAACGTGCAGCCAAGGACACCACCGGACTTGAAAAATATTTTGCAGAGCATCGTGCCGACTACACCTGGAAAGCGCCGAAGTTCAAAGGCTACGTAATCTTCTCGACCAACGACAGCGTACAGACCGAAGTCAAAGCATTCACCGACAGCCCTGTCTCTTATACACATCTGACGCTGCCG
>URTA01000079.1 GCA_900550645.1 uncultured Porphyromonadaceae bacterium | reverse complement strand
CGCCCCCCGCTTTTTATTTGCCGCATTACATGTCATTACAAGGATGCGTTCTATTGGAAGCACTGATGATTGCATCGTCAGTGTAGGGACACGGCGTGCCGTGTCCGCTTGAAGTCGTGTAAATCAGCAATATACACCATTGCTACTCTTCGGACACGGCACGCCGTGTCCCTACCTGACAGCCAATACAATTCGTACTTCCGAAAAGTGCGGCTGCGGAGAGAGAGAGATGTTAAAATTTTGCCAAATCAGAAATATTGTCGTAACTTTGCCGTGCAGGTTTCACATGAGAAGTCCGAAACTTGGGACGAGGGTGGGGTCTGCAGACATAATTAATTGAAAAGCGTTTATCAGACGCTTGATTCCTGACGGATAGAAACTTCGCAAATTTCTCAGGTACAGTCGGGGATGAAGCAACGGTAGATGCGTGTGGAGGTCATAGCATCGCGCAGCCTGCCGGCACAAATGGTGTCAGCAGCGTTGCCGCAGCGTCGCCGTCTGCATGAAGTCTCGTAGTTGCCAGTTCTTGCCATTGCCTGTCTCAGTTCAAGCCGCGGTCCTCGGGATGAGGGCAGCAGATACAGATTCTCATGCTTTTCCATTTTGCATTAACCGCCAACGAGGAGATGACCGAGGCACAATTACAAAACTAACTACAAGTAAATTATGAAACTGTTGATACAACGACTGGCACTGTTTGCGGCAATGCTCATGTCAGTACTGTCAATGTCCGCATCCTTCGAGGTGAACGGACTCTACTACGAACCCACCTCCGGGAAGACAGTCAAATTGGTACAGCATCCCGATGGGACAAACCGCTACTCCGGAAACATCCAAATCCCAGACAAAGTCAAATGCAACGACAGATACTACATCGTTGATGAAATAGGAGATTCGGCATTCTCCTACTGCACAACTCTGACCTCTGTTTCAATACCCAATTCCGTCACTCTAATCGGCAGCGGCGCGTTCTCCTACTGCACTTCGCTGTCCTCAATCACAATACCCAACTCCGTCACTCAAATCGGCAGCGGCGCGTTCTCCTACTGCACCTCGCTGTCCGCCGTCACAATCCCAAATTCCGTCACTCAAATCGGCGGGGCGTTCTACGGCTGCACCGCGCTGTCCTCCGTCACAATCCCAAATTCCGTCACTCGAATCGATAACGATGCGTTCTCCGGCTGCACCTCGCTGTCCGCCATAAATGTCGACTCCAAAAACGCAGACTATTGCAGTGAGGACGGCGTTCTGTACAACAAGGCAAAGACTGAACTGATAAAATACCCTGAAGGCAAACCGGACTCCTCGTTTACCATTCCCAACTCAGTGACAAAACTGGAACTGAGCGACCTGCCGGGACTAACAGTCCTCAACATCACCAACTCGGTGACAAAACTGAGCTTGAGCAACCTGTCTGGGCTGACCGCGCTCAACATCCCCAACTCGGTGACAGACCTGGTCCTGACCAACATGCCAGGGCTGACCGCGCTCAACATCCCCAACTCGGTGACAGACCTGATCCTGACGACCATGCCAGGGCTGACCTCACTCAACATCCCTAACTCGGTAACTTACCTGTGTCTGAGCAATATGCCAGAAACGTCCTTGCCTAACATTCCGAACTCAGTTACGGACCTTAAACTGATCGACATGAATGGAATCACATCGCTGAATGTGCCTAACACCGTAAAAAACCTGGAACTATACCATTGCACATCGCTGGAAACGGTTGATTTACAAGAGGGGGCGTTACAGAGTGTGGATTTCAGCGGTTGTTCTGCGCTGACTTCAGTAAACATACCTGATTGCGTCACTAACCTTTTTTTCGGTGCTTTTGTTGGCTGTACCTCACTGACCAGAGTGAAGCTGCCAAAGGGTTTGACCGAAATTCCGAGTTACACATTCGATGGCTGCAAGTCGCTGACAAAAATCAGCCGGTTGCCGGCGACAGTGACAAAAATCGGCGGAAACGCCTTCTACGGATGCCGCTCGCTCGAGGAAATTGAGATTCCTGCTGGCGTGACCGAAATCCCAAAGGGGACATTCTGCGGATGCCGCTCGCTCAAAACAATCGAAATGCCGGGAGTGACCAAAATCGGAGACATGGCATTTGCATGCTGCCCCAACCTCACCCTCAACATCCCTAACAGCATCACCGACCTCGGCAAATGCGCCATCGGAGCATCTGCTATCACCTTTGACTGCACCACAATACCGTCATACGTGCTCGACTTTGAAGACCGCAAGTTTGACGCTATCACAATCGGCAAAAATGTCTATGACATCGAGGACAAGGCGCTGCGCTTCCGCCGGCTCACATCGCTGTCGGTGCTGTCCGACTTCGAGTGCGGCGACGAGAACTTCAACAGCTTCGACTTCGACTGCCGCGTTGACCGCATCTATTGTCCGATGAATACGCCTCCTGACTGCTTCGGGCTGCAGTTCACCGACGAGACGTACAGCTACGGCCAGCTGTTCGTTCCGCAAGGCACGGAAAGCAAGTACAGCAAAGTTGACCCGTGGCGCAATTTCATCAACGTAACAGAAATGGATGCCGGCGTTGACAGCATTGCCGACGAAAGCATCGTCATCAAAGGGCATAACGGCTGCATAGTCATAACCGGAGCTGCAGACAACGCCATAGTGGAAGTATATGACATTGCCAGCACGGCAGCATACCGAGGCACGGGCAAAACCGTCAGCGGACTTCCCGGCGGCGTATACATAGTCCGCGTGTCCGGCAAAACAGCCAAAGTCCGTATCTGACCCGCGAGAAACACAATAATACACCAGCCTGTGAGGTTGCACCAACAATTGCGGTGCAACCTCATTTTTTGTGCAAAGCACACTGCACCAATTTGATTGCCACATATTTGCGTGTTAAAAAATTGCATGAATGAAAACTTTGCAGTAACTTTGCAGCGTGAGGGTGACGGCATGCCCGCCGCTCGCACGAAACATTTTGTATAAAGCGTTTATCACGCGCTTTGTTCCTGACGAATAGAAACTTCGCAAATTTCTTTGGTACAGTCGGGGATGAGGCAACTGGTGAATGCCTATGTAGATGTATGACGACATCGGCCGTCCGCCAGCTTCGTGAGAAGACACGGCGGCATGATGCTGCATATATAGCGTGGGCTTCTCAGTTGCTCGTTCACTGTACCGGGCAATGCGAAGGCCTCTATTCGATGAACGGGCAACGGATACAGATTCTCACGCTTTTCTTTTATATTAACTGCCGACGAGGAGATGACCGAGGCAACCCAAAACATACAGAGATGGCAATAAAGAACAACATCACTTTTGGACATTCCATCGAGAGACTCGTAGAGTCCATGCTCCTGCGCGAAGACCGCGACGTGTACATTCCTTCATCAGACGACCATGGCATCGACATGATTGTCGCCACCAAATGCACAGGCTGCACCGAGGACAACTGCTCGGACTGTGACGCATCAGGCAACAAACCGGCATCACGCTTCCAGGAAATACAAATCAAGTCTGTAAGAACAGGCGGTCTGTTCGCGGCAATCAAATGCCCGAACCCGAGACCAGAATACTGGTTCGTATTCTATGTTGAGCAGCACAACACGTTCTGGCTCGTCAACTCCATGGACTTCGTGCAGATAGCCTCACGCAACGTCAAGGGAAAGAACATCGGCAAATACAGCCTGCTGCTTGCTTCTCCCAAAGGCATCCGTGCGGCAATGGCTCAATACATCGTGACTGATTTCTCCAAACTGCCGTAAGAGAGATGAAAAGCACGATGAGAAAACTCATGAAACCGGCACTGTTGCGGGCAGCAATGCTCGCAGCAGTGTCAATTTCCTGCCTCACTGCCGCTGCCAAGTTTGATGTTGAAGGCATAACATATTCTGATCTTGGTACAAACGCAGTAGCCGTAACCGGTTTCAGCGGGAATGTTAAAGAGGCAGTTATCCCTGAAACTGTGAAATACAAAGGCAAAAACTACACTGTGATTGCCGTAGGTCGAAATTCGTATATGCGAAGCTCTGAATTGACCACACTGTCCCTCCCCGCATCGATAGTTGAAATCCAATATAACAGATTCAATTCCACATACACTTTTTATGACGATTCCAGCCAGAAATATGTAGTGCAATTCCCAAAACTAAAAGCAGTAAACGTGTCTGCCGACAACCCTTCATACAGCAGCCAGGATGGGGTGCTGTACAACAAGTCAAAGACAAAGCTGCTCTCAATGCCGAAAGCGAGCGAACTGACAAATTTCGACATACCGCAGTCTGTAACGAGCATAGCCAATGAGGCTTTTCAAGGTTGTTCAATGCTTGAGAGCGTCAGCATCCCGGCGAGCGTGACCTCAATAAGCCGTGATACATTCAGTGGCTGCACTTCTCTCGAAAGCATCAACATCCCGGCAAGCGTGACCTCGATCGGAAACCATGCATTCTATGACTGCACTTCGTTGGTTTCAATTACAATCCCCAGCTCTGTGACAGAAATTGGAGGCGGTGCATTCGGAGGACTGTGCCGCATTGTGACTGTGACCTGCGAAGCGACCGAGCCGGCAGTGTTGGAGAGCGGCCAGCCATTCTCCGAAATGACACTGATGTACGGCACGCTGTACGTCCCCAAGGGAAGCAAGCAGAAATACCGCAACGCCAAGAACTGGTCAGATTTCGACAACATCAAGGAAATCGGAGAATGACCAATCCTCCTCCTCATGCGAAGCAGGGGCGTGCTTACGGCACGCCCCTGCTTGCATATCTAAGCAGATACAAGGCGTGCCATTCCTGAAGATCGAACAGCGTGTATATCGCCGAATTACTATAACATTCGGACAAAACGCAGCACGCTGCAACGAATGGAATAATATTTGCTGAATTGTTCAACCATATAAACTCCGCAGAGATGACCAAGATAGAGAATGAAATGCAGTATCAGGCAGCACTGAAGCGCGTAGAAGAGCTGATGCTCGGGCTACCGGAAGACACCCCGGCTGACGACCCGCAAATGGTCGAACTCACATTGCTCGGCAACCTTGTAGCTGACTACGACGAGGAGCATTACCCCATAGGCAAACCCTCCATTTTCTCACCCGAAAAATCATAGCCGTGTTATCCCCGACAGGTAGGGACACGGCGTGCCGTGTCCGAAGGACGGCTATTATGTATATCGTTGAATTGCAGTGACTTCGTGCGGACACGGCACGCCGTGTCCCTACCCTGACAACACAATGACATTTGCTGAAGCACTACAGCAGCAACACACAATACAAAAACGAAACGGGGGCGTGCTTTGACGGCACGCCCCTGTTTGCATATTTGATATGTGGCTATATCGTCACTCTGCGGTCAATTCCGTTCCCATCTCCTGGCCTTTGCGAGTGGCTGGAATGCCGTCCTTCATCCATACGGGCATCGGCGCTCCCTTCAGGTAGTGGTCGAAGAACTGCTGCAGGCGTATGGTGATGTCCTTGCGGTTCTTGCGTGCGCGGATGTTGTGCGCCTCGCCGTTGTATTGCAGCATCCATACGGGCTTCTGCAAGCGGCGCAACGCCATGAACATCTCGATGCCCTGATACCAAGGCACTGCGCCGTCCTGGTCGTTGTGCATGATGAGCAGCGGCGTATTGACGCGGTCTGCGTAGAACACCGGGGAGTTGGCGATGTAGAGCTGCGGCGCCTCCCACAGGTTGCGGCCTATGCGCGACTGCCCGCACTCATACTGCGCCTGGCGCGATTCGCCCGAACCCCAGCGTATGCCGCCGAAAGCGGAGGTCATGTTTGCAACGGGCGCGCCCGAGCCAGCGCAAGCGAACATGTCAGTGCGGGTAACGAGGAACGATGTCTGGTAGCCGCCCCAGCTCTGTCCGTCGATGCCGATGCGGTCACGGTCTATCCACGGGTACTTCTTGCAGAGGTCTTCCACGCCGGAGCAAATATAGTTGTATGCGCTTTCGCCGGGTATGCCGGGTGCGTATTTCACGTCGGGAACAAACACCACATATCCACGGCTGACATAGAACGGGTAGTTGACCCAGCTCCACGAGGGTTCCATGGTGTAGTGGCGGTACAGCTCCTCGCTGTTGCGCTCGTAGAAGACCACGAGCATCGGGTATTTCTTGCTCTTGTCGAGGTCCTCGGGTGTGTAAAGCACGCCCTCGGTCAGGTCGCCGGAATATGAATACCACTTCACGAGCTGCGCGTCGCCCCAGTTGTAGTCCTTCATCTGCGGGTTGGCGTCAGTGACTTTGGCAGCGTTGCGGAAATTGTTGTTCTGCGCTATCCACACATCGGGTGAGGTGTTGAAGTTGGCACGCTGGTATGCGTACACATTGGCGTTCTTGGCCTTGCGCAGCTGTGAGAACGTGTACGTGTCGAGCACCTTGATGTCCGGGGCGGCAGACTTGCCGGCTGTCAGGGTAGCATATCCGTTGCGCTTGTCGGTATAGTCAAACACAGAGAGGAGCATCTCGCGACCCGGTGCTATGGAAATCTCCTCGCTGTCGGTCTTGATGTAGCGGAAACGGCGGTTGGTCTTGCGTCCCTCGCCGGCGGTGAGGCAAACGGGCTTGGTCTTGCCAGTCGGGTCAACGCTCCAGATGTCGTAGCGGTCATATACGAGCAGAGCCTTGTCGCCGTCGAGCCACCCGGCGATGCCGTAGGGCTGGCGCATCATCGGTATGTCCTGGTCCTCGTCCCATGTCGGATAGGGTATCACGTCTGATATTTCGACAGTCTCGCCGGTAGCGTTGTTGTAGATGTGGTATGCCATGTCATTGTACCAAGCCACATATTTGCCGCACGGCGAAATGTCAGACATCTCCTGCGGAGCGTCCGTTATGTCTGTCTGCTTGCCGGAGCGCAGGTCGTATACGGCGAGGTGTTCCGGAGCTGCATAGTCCCACTGCTGCGAGATGATGCCCTCTGACGGGTCTTTGACCAGCACATAGTCGCCGTCCCAGCGGTTGGAGGGCTTGAGCGCGACGAGGGGGTTGTCGGTGATGAAACGCTGCTGTCCGCTCGCGAGGTCAAACACTATCGGGAATGTCTGCTTGCGGGCTTCCTCCACCATCTTCAGCTCCTTGGGGGGAGTATAAGGTGCGTCCCAACGCCAGATGTCGAGGTCGGCACGCTCGAAATCAACTATTGTCGTGTCGTCGGGAGCGACATAGCGGGCAACGCCGGCGATGAGCCGCTTGCCGTCATGCGAGAACTGCGGCACGGTGTACTGATTGACGAAGAGCGAGTCCGCACCGGCGAGCGACATGCGGCTGTCGCAAAGCGCACGCGGCTCGGGGAAGTTGTCGCTGCCCTTGCCCAGGTCGGCGAGGTACAGCACAGACTTGCGCGTGCCGGTCTCGGTGGAGTCAGTCGAGGCGACGTATGACACAGCAGTGCCGGCACGGTTGAGCACGGGTGCACTGTAGAACACCTTGTCGCGGTCGATGAGGAACAAATTCGTGTCCGGAAGGCTGATGATGCCGATGCCGTCGGTAGCGGTTGAGTCCTTGCCGCAGGTGGCGAGCGACGCAGCTATGCGCATGCCGTCCTCGGAGAACGAGAACTCCTTGACCCAGTTGACGATTTTGCTCTCGCCGCTGCGCAGGTTGCGCAACACGAGCGGACGGCCGGCCTTCTTGTCCTTCAACGCCTTTGGGGTGATGTGCGCGGTGTCGCAGCTCAGGTATGCCACCCATTCGCCGCCCTCCTTGCCGATGCCGTAGCGGATTACGTTGGCTATCTTGGTGACGTTGCCGCTGGTCAGGTCAACTATCGCGAGCGAATCCTGCGGCATGTCGAAATCTTTCTTCTTGTCAATCTTGGCCTTGCGCGTGTCGGCAAACAGCGGCTTGATCAGAGCCACGGCGTTGCGCGAGTCGGCGGTGAATTTCGGGTTGTAGCCCCGGGAAATGGTTATGGTCTTGCCAGTCTTGACATTGCGCAGCGTCAGCGTGCCGTTCCCCTCCTGGGGGTTGACCTCGTATGCAGCCCAACGGCCGTCGTTGGAAAGACGGTCCACGCGCACCGACTTCCAGTCGTCAAACGACGTGTGGTCAAGCACCTTCTTGGCATTTACCATGCCGACAGCGAGCGTAATGCCGAGTATCGGCAACAGTATTTTCTTCATGTATCCGTATCGTTTAGAGAGGGTTAGTCATTTGTCAGTCCACATTGTGCAGGTCATGCCCCATGCGGTTCTTCTTGGTGTGCATATAGAATCGGTTGTACTCGTTAGGCTCGATTTCGAGAGGCACGTTCTCCGTTATCTCAAGTCCGTATCCCTCGAGGGCCACACGCTTCATCGGGTTGTTTGTCATCAGGCGCATCTTGCTGATACCCAAGGCATGGAGTATGTTCGCGCCCACGCCGTAGTCGCGCTCGTCGGCCTTGTGTCCCAGGTGTAGGTTGGCCTCGACAGTGTCCATGCCGCCCTCCTGGAGCTTGTATGCCTTTATCTTGTCCATCAGCCCGATGCCGCGTCCCTCCTGGTTGAGGTAGATGACTGCGCCTCTCCCCTCCTGCTCAATCATGCGCATGGCACGGTGGAGCTGCTCGCCGCACTCGCAGCGCAGCGAGCCGAAAATGTCGCCAGTGGCGCAGCTGCTGTGCACACGCACCAGAGCCGGCTGGCCGTCACGCAGGTCACCCTTGATAAGCGCGATATGTTCCAGTCCGTTGTCCTTCTGGTGGAACGGAATGAGGCGGAAATGGCCGTAAGCAGTCGGCATATCCACTTCCTCGCCCATTTCGACCAGCGAGTCGTTGGCAAGACGGTACTTTATCAGGTCGGCTATCGACACAAGCTTCAGCCCCCACTCGTCGGCACGGCGGCGCAATTCGGGCAGACGAGCCATTGAGCCGTCGTCGCTCATGATTTCCATAAGCGCGGCAACAGGCTGCATGCCGGCCAGGCGGGCGAAGTC
>URTA01000078.1 GCA_900550645.1 uncultured Porphyromonadaceae bacterium | reverse complement strand
AGCCATGAGTGCATATACTGCGGCACAAAGCTGCCGCTTGAGCCCAATCCGGCAAATTCGCCTGTTGAAAATACGAAAGGGAACGGGGTCAAAGTTCTCGAGTCGTCGCTTACCGATAAGGCTGCGATAGGCAGAGTCCGAGAAACTATCTTTTCACGAGAAGAATTAAGCAACGGGATTAAAGATGTGTTGCTGAAAAAATATAAATATAGTAAAGGTGTTTCGGGAAGAGTCGCGGATAAAATTAGCAAAGCATATTCTGGAATTAAATTCAAGGCGTACAAATCATATCTTCCTATATACATATACAGGGGCAAGTTCCAAGGTGCGTATACTGTTTATGGTGGGCAAAATGAAAATGTCTACGGAGACTATATTTTCACTGCAATTGCTCTTAAAAATGCCTCAGTTCGTTTTAATGCATTCAGAGAGATGTTGTGGAATGAGTATCAGATGCTTAAACGAGTCGATGGCTTTAATGCTAAACCCGTTAAACCGGACATCTCCGTCGAGGAAGTTTGGGGGTTAGGAAAGGTGGTGCGGCGTAAGGTTTTGTGCAATGCGGCAGAACGTAACAATGTAAGTGGAAAATTCACCAACTCCGAAACGTTGTCGGCATACGAGGAGTTTACCTTTGTGGAAGTAAGCATGGGCGATCAAAAGACCACAGTCGTTTTTGACTCGTCAGGCAATTTATTATCCTCTAAACCCACTAAAGAAGATTTCCTCAAGAACTGCGCTTCAGCTTTAGTTGAAGAACGGGGAAATGAGGTGTTGGAGGCTTTGGAGATTGAACGACAAAAGGATGAGACCCTGCAGGCTCAGCGGCAAAGGAAGGAGGCTCAGCGGCAGGCTGAGAAAAAACGGCAAGACCGAAATGGAAAATTCGGGTGTATTTTTATATGGATAATGCTACTTGCTATTGTTGCTGCAGGGGTTTTCTTTTTGGAGCGATTCAGCCAAGAGCGAGAAGCCGCTCAAAAGACTGTGACCGCCACCGATACAAACGAATATGAAAGTGTTTATACTCCTCCACCTTCTGCCGCATTAAATGTAAATGTAAATGGCGAGGAATTTGATGTTGACCCATATAGTTTGCAGGCAAGTTGGGAGGCCTCGTCTGGGGAGGGGGGCTTTTCTATGTCTATATCTTATATACAGTATTATCGTTTTGGATTCCAATCCGATAAAGAACCGAAGGTCGGGGACGATTTGGCAAAGAAAACGTTGACACTCTGCGATTATGCCTCTAGAAAATGGGAGTATGTAAGTGGTCATGCAATAATAAAGGATGTGGATTACTCTGATGAATTTAGGATTACAATACAATTCTCCAAACTTAAGTTGGTTGTGAATGATTTTAGCTGTAGGGGAACGGCGCATACGTTTGATGGCACAGCGACATTCTCCTATCATAAAAATTAGCGGACTCGTTTTAGTCTAGAACAAAAGCGGTACAGGTCTGATGTTTAGATATATGCATTAGCAAATGCAGGTCAGCATCGATTGTCGGTTGAGGATTTGCGGAGGGCAACTCGCATCCTGCGTGTGTCCGGGCTTTTGCTTTGGCGGTCAGGCTCGCGCATGAGGGTGTCAGTCCCAGGATAAGTTGAACTCTTCGGTGTAAAGCCGGTTGAGCTTGGCTTCGAGCAGCTCTATTGTGATAACGTTGTCGGCAAGGCTCTTTTTGCTTACGAGCAGATAGACCCTGCGGCTGGCATCCTGGATATGCAGAAATGTCTGTGTGCCGAAAAACAGGTTCATTATTTTGCGGTATACGCTGAACCTGCGGTTTACAGGTGCTTGCTGTTTCTTTTCGTCGATGTCGCTCGCTGCGACGAAACCGAATGACAGCAGCGGGTCGGTGTCTATGTAATGCTTTACGACATACAGGCAAGAGTACACGATTGTGCGCGGTTCATAGTCGTTGGTCATCAGAAAATACCTGAACTTGCTGTTTCTGAAGGCTTTGGGGAAGAATTTGACGGCAATCAGATGCCTGCCGAAATGCTCGATCTCGACGATGTATGTCCGGTTGCTTTTCGTGGACTTGAAATGCCAAATGTCAATGCTGCGGTGCGTGCCGGAATCGACTTGCCGCATTATGAATGTTGCGGGATAGTATGGAAACTGGCGCATTAGGGTATGACAGGTGTGTATGCCGGGTTCTGAAGTTGTTCACGCTCGCTCGGCGACACGATTTCCAGCCTGATGTGCCGCCCAGGTTTGCGGCTGGCGTTGAGGCGTGCCTGCAGTTCCATTTCCCATTTGGCATCGTCATACGTTTTTTGCCTCGGGTCATCGGCAGCGAACAGCATGGTGAGCGGTATCGGGCAATCCGATTTGCCGCTGGTTTCGTCAAATGTCAGATGATTGCCTGCGACGACCCTTGACCATGGGGAAGTCGGGATGTGCGTTATGTCTGACAGCTCGTCGGCTGTCATGCCTTTGAATACATTCAGCATCCGGTCTATTTCAGATATTTCGGAGTTGCTGAACGGGCTTTCGCTGTCTGCAAGGGAGACCTTGACGGCAGGATTGACAGTGCGTTTCCCGTTGCTGTCATGCTTTGAAGAAACGAAATCAGCAAAAGCACCCTCTTTGATGGCGTATACCTCGGGGGCTACCGGCCCTTTTGCCCAAGCGTAATAGTCAAACCATGTCAGCGGAAATCCGCGCATAGCCATAAAACGCTCGTCTATAAGGTATACGACCTTGAGGAGTTTGCGCAGGTGTATGCCCGGTATCTTGCCGGCGATATATGCCAACAAGATGCCGTTCTTGCGTAGATTTGCTGTTGTGCCTAAACTCATTGTCGGAGGGTTTATGGTTGATTTGCTGTCCTTTACAACCGCGAAGTTAGTGATTAATTCCGTGTGTTGCAAGTGTTTGTGCAGATTTTGCACTTCAAGCTGGATTATGCGGCAGCATCCACGACAGTTGCGCGGTTCGTCGTGTTCGTTTCCAGATTCGCGGCAATGAGTGAAATGAGTGTGTTTGTAAATCTTTAACGTGAAATATTTGCATTGTTTGGATTGAATTGCTAATTTCGCGGTGTCGTTGAGGGACTGCCGTTGGCGGGCCGCGAAATGACAGGCATATTACAGGAAAGTTTTCGTCTCCTCTGGCATTGACAAATCACCACCTTTGCTCAAACCTATAGCACAGAGACTGCGGGAATGTTTCTCATAAGACCAAGCGTGCCGCCATGGGCGGTAACGGTATGGCTTGCTGTGAGTTGCTATCGCGTCTTCTGCCCTATCTTGCAATGCAGTGAACGTGGCTGCCGAGGGACGCAAGCGGCTCACTTTTTTGTTTTATGCCTATAAAAACACCAAACCAACAACCGCGCTCCCGAGCCGCAAGCGCACAATCCAAACTAAACATGAATGTAATTGATGATTATTTCACTCGCTGCCGTGAAGAGCGCGAGGTGAGAAAGGAAGCTTTCAGGGCGCTTCACAAGAAAGCCGCGACTGTAAATGAAGATGTCATGAACAGATTCTATGGTATCACAACCAACCAAAATAGGCCTGTTAGAATAGACGAAGCAACTTTTGATCACGTACTTAATATCAATGGAGGCAATGGCATGGCCTACATAAGTGCCAATAGAAGCGGCATGCCGCAGGAGGTCAATGATGAGCAAACAAAGAATCTTATCAGGGATTTGAAACGAAGCGGCTATTCTTATTTGCCTATATACGGCGTATGCAGAGAGGCAAATGGCGAGGAAGATGATTACGTGCCTTCTTTCATAGTATTCAATCGTGACAGAACGGGAAATCCTTTGGATTTTGAGAAGCTGTGCCAATTCGCATTGTCACTTTGCGCAAAATACAATCAGGGCAGCGTGCTGATAAAAGAACCCGACAAATCACCTGTTTGTGTTGACAAGGATGGCTATGAAATCAATTCAACAGAAAGCAGTAAAGCATGGAAGAACGCCCCGGTTCAAACGTATTTCATGAGTTTCAAATCTAAAAAGGAGGTAGTGATAGAAGCGTGCGCGAAAATATGGGCAAAATTCGGGTCAAAGCTAACGAGCGAATATGAGGCTTATTGCAGCCGCAGCAATCTAATAGGGACAGAAAAGGGGTTTGAGGGATTTTGCAAAGAGCATCTTCAAGGCATTGATTTAATGCAGATCATTGATTCAGTAGACAGACGATACACAGATGGCGTTGGCATTGGCGGGTGCTATGTCAATCCCATGCCATGTCAACTTACTGAGAGAATGAGAAGAGTAGGGGAAGTGATGTTGGTATGAGATAAATAATGATGATTATATGAAGCACAATCTGCTACATGGCTGCGCACAAAAGGGCGAGTGTGCCTATTTTGACACACCTCCCTACCTTGCCGCCCCAATCATACGCAGTCTGCGCATTTTTGACACACTTCCGCTTTGATAGATTGCAGTATATCAGATAATTACACTTGTCACCCTTCGGGCACGGCTGAACGGCACGCCGTGTCCCTACCTTGTCGGGGACAAGCCTAAAATGAGGGCGACTGTTGCCGATAATCTTGCTGGTTGCAAAATGACACCGCCGAAAACTTTTTCAGTACTCTCCGCAGGCCGTATCTCTGCGCTGACAACGCAATCATGCGCGGCCTGCGCCTTTTGACACACTCCTTATTGTTCTGGCTGTTCGGAGGCGGAGGGCTCGGTGTCGGTGTCGGGTTTGCTGAAGACGAGGAAGTAGGCGTGGGTGGGGACTTTGGCGCGGCGGGCGGTTGTGGTCACGGCGTTGACTGCTTTGCGGTCGATGTAGATGTATTTGTCTGCCAACTCGAACCCGATTTCCACGGCGTATTTTATCGCCAAGTCGCTCGCCCATATCTGCTCGCTCTTTACGGCGAAGTCGGCGGTCTTGAACACGAGTATGCCGCCTGTCATAAGCAGTCTGTACGCAAGGTTGATCATATCCTCGTAAGCTTCGTACATTTCATTTATTGCGCTGAATGAGTTGTATGCCTTGCGCTTGCGCTGGTTGGAACCTTCCACGGCACAGGGCAAGTCTATCACTGCCGAGCCGATGCTTTCGGTGGGCAGGTTATGGGCATCTTTGAGCGGCTTTGTCCCGTCAAGCTGCGGGCAGATGTCATACAGGAGTTTTGGCAGCGGGATGCTGTATTTGTAGAATCCGCCTTTGCCGACTGTCAGGTCGCAGTCAAACGTCTTTTCGCCGCCGAGGTGCTTTGCGAGGATGGCTCGCAGTATGGCCTCTTGAGATTCGGAAACGGAGACGAAAAGCGCGTCGTTTACGTCCACAGCCGAAACTTTGCCTTTGGAGAGTTTTGGGGGCTTTTCCATTTCGCCGTATTTCCGGGCGGTGTTCACGGAAATGGATAGCTCACGCGCTATTTCAGCCCATGTGCAGTCGGGGTGCTTCTTCATATAGCCGTTGACTCTGCGATACATTATTATATGCTCGTCATATTTGCGGTCTATGTTGCGTGTCTTGATGTACCGTCTTACTGCCGCTTCAGTAACGCCGCTTTCCTCGGCGATTTCCTTGATGGACTGGGACGGGTCGTATTTGATTTTGCTTGGTTTCATCTGGTCTCGTTTTGTGACGCAAATATAGTAATAATCAGCAATATAACCAAGTATTACTATGTAAATTTGTGATACTTCTAAATGCGGCTCAAACTATACACGTTTGACTTTATTCTCAAATAGTGTTAATATATTTGCATATTTAGAATATTGTTTCTACCTTTGCAGTGTCATTCGACAACAGGAGGGCGATTTCAGATGACCGCCTGGTATTTATTAACAATTATAATTCAAAATATTATGACTGCAAACAGCATTCCCTCTCGCACATCACGCCAATCGTCTTCTATAAGAGCCAACAAAGCCCCAAAATCTGATTATTCAGGCCAACTAAGCGGATTAGGCTTTGAAAGCGTTGATAGACAAGCGGGTAAAGATGATTTTCATATCGAAAAGCATCAACAGCCGATAGCGTCGGCACTTTACCTACGTCACGCTCTCATTTTAGGTAATAGTTCTAAACGCTCTCATTTACAATAACATACACGGTATGACGGGTGTCGTCTTGACACTGGCGGCATAGCCACCGCTGCATGCTGAGCGCACGGTGACAGCCCGAACTATGCAGTTTCGCATAGGAGGTAAAAACTCCTGGCAGCACCCGTTACGCCCAAATCTGAACATACCTCACCACACACCATATATGTTCAAAAGCAGCACGAAACCGGCAACCAAAGCTCCAATGCCTCGGATGCCGACTGGGATTTGCCCCCTTTCAGACAACAAGAATTTCAACCATCTAAAATAAATAATATAATGAAGACTAATTGCATAGAGCTGTCAGACGGCTCACGTCTCGAGTGTTACACCATGAATGTTGCCAAAGATATGGCGACAGCAATGCCTGAAGCAAGTTTGCTCGGGATGCGCATCTGGGCTAAATCTAAGCGCAACCGCAGCTGCGACTGTGACAAGGATGCGTATGCCCGCATCTTCCGCGAAAATGCATACCTGTTTTTCGACAACGCTGCCAAAATATTGAGCGACAGCCGCTTGTTCCTCATTCCGATAGACGAAGACAACAGCATGGACATGGGAATCACCAACATCACGCCTCAAGCGACACTCGGCGCATACGTTGAGTGGTGGCTGTACCAAAACGACCTCTCGACAGACCCTGAGGGGCGTCTGATATGGCAGGTTTGCGACAGCCTTGATGCCGGCAGCGGCAGCCGTGTCTGCTGGGCCATAGATAGAGATGGACAGGAGTATGACACTCCGCTTGAGGACGGTGGGCATCAGGTGTGGCAAAGCTTTGCCGATGTATGCAACCGCTACAGCGACGCTGTCGGCAAGTATCAGGCATACGACCTGGAGTATGCAGTCATCCTGCTGAAGGAGCTGATGAGCGATGACGACATGGCCAAGCACCGCTACCGCATGGAAATAGCACGCAATAGAAGCCGCGTGTACAGCATAACGAGCCAAGAGAATGCGGCGCGGAAGCAGCTTCTTGAAAGCCGCAACAAGTTCAAACAGTTCCTGTTTGATACTCATCGCGAGGCTGTGGGCGAGTACTATGCCAAGTGCGTCAACCTGCAGGCGGCGGCTGTCCTTGCCCGCGAGTACCTGCACAACCAACGCGCCGAAATGCGCCTGCAGCTTCGGGAGAACAGCATCACCCGCAAGGAATATGCTGTCAAAGAAACGGAGCTGCGTCGCCGCGCACAGGAGGCAGAGGACCGCTGCCTGTAGTTCAAGCATGACGGACTGAAGCAGATATTCGGAATAGAGGACTACCGCCTCATGTCATTCGGACTGATAGAGCGTCTGCTGATAGGCGCGAAATGCAGCGAGAACGAGTAAACAGACTATGATACAATAACATACAGCTATGAAAAGAAGTATAGTACTGAACATACCGCACACGTCGATCAACGGGATTTTCGACGCTGAAATCGGGAAATGGCCGCGCTGCTCCGAGTTCGTGGCAAAACATGTCAACCGCCTGACCGACTGGTACGTGGATTTCCTATTCGGAGGGATGGCTGACAAAGGGAACGTAAGCTCGGTCATCTTCCCCTATTCACGCTTCGTCTGCGACACGGAACGCCTGAAGGACGACCCGCTTGAAGCGGAGGGCAACGGCATAATCTACGCCCATGCCGGCGACTTCTCGCGTGGCTCTTTGGACGAACAGCAGCGCGGCCGTCTCCTGGGATTGTGGGACGGTCATCAGACCGACCTGCTCTCGCGTCTCAGCGAGGGCGCGGTGCTGGTTGACTGCCACTCATTCCCGAGCGACATGGGCGGGCCGGACATCTGCATAGGCCATAACGAGGACTGGTCATACGATGCGCAGCTCGTTGAGGGAGTCCGCAAGGTTTTCGAGTCAAAGGGCTATACGGTCGGCGTAAATACGCCGTATTCCAACTCCATAACTCCCGCCGCGCCGTTCCGCTACACATCGCTGATGATAGAGGTCAACAAACGTGTCTACATGAATGAGGCGACCTTGCAGCTGGAGCAAAGCCACGGTAAATGGCAGTGTTGGAACGACACAGTCGGGCTGGTATACGAGTTACTCTCCCGCAGTTGATATTATAGCGGATTTTCATTGTCAAGGCAGGGACACGGCGGTGTCCGCTGCTTTGGCATCGACAACGACAAAATCAAATCGGAATGGAAAGTAGAAGCAAGCGTATTGAAGACGTGCTGGCGAATGAGGCTGGACTGAGCGAGGCCTCGAGAGTCCAAAAGGCAGCTGCTGCCGCTAAGAATGCCGCAAGTTCCTATGTGAAGGCCATGGCAGTCTTGACAGGCGGAATCACAGGTTGGAATGGTTTCGTAGACGGAGACAATATGACCGATGATGAAAAAAGAGATGCCCTGAAGGAAGATTTGAAACGGGGCTATTTCGCATGGTTTCCTGTCAAAAGACATTATGAGGGTGGCGGCAATTCATTCATAGTATACAACATATCCAGACAGGACGCAATATATCTTGGACTGAGATACGGTCAAGAAACCATTGTCTTCATCGACGGTAGCCACTGTGAGTATCTGGAGCGAAAAAGCAAAGGCAAGTTTGCCACGAAGCAAGAGCGCGTAATTGGTCAAAGACTTGACATGGCAGACGCTGCTGAATATTTCATGCAGGTCTGCCGAGCGTTCAATCCTCAAATCCCCTTCTTTGACGGAAGAGATGAGAATAAAGAGGCGATGAAGGAACACATCCGATATGTGAATGAGGTAATCAACAAGCGCATACCAGATCAAGATGAAGCGCAACGGCGTATTGAAACGACCCTCGTTGCGGCTTCCGGATATAACCGATACTGCAACCGAGGACAACTATACTGCAATAATTTCGCGTGGGATTGAGAATGAGGCGCATAACTATATAAAGCAAATACGGAATGTACTACGGACTAAACTTCGGTCAAAACAAACGCATAGTAGAAGTTATGGCTAATGAGGTCGGACTGATACTGAGCGCGACCTCGAGAGGTCAAAAGGCAGCTGCCGCCAAGGAGGGCGATGGCGCAAGTTCCAACGTGAAGACAATGGCAATCTTGACAGGCGAACTCCCGCGAAACGGCGGTTCTGCTGCTGGAGGCTGCACGGTCAATGATCAAAAACGAGAGCAGCATCCGTTCAAGTAATTCATGTTGTTGCAAATCAGGCAGTTATGTTTGTTGCCCTTCGGATACTGCATGCCGTGCCCCCTGCCCAGCTGCGCATAAAAAGAGGGGTGCATCTGGCTGATGCACCCCTCCAGTACCCGGAGCCGGGATCGAACCGGCACGGATTGCTCCATTGGTGTTTGAGACCAACGCGTCTACCGATTCCGCCATCCGGGCGTTTGTTACGGCAAAGTTAGACAAATTCCGCGTAACCTGCAAATTTATTTTCATCTATTACTGTCCGCTAAACCGCAGAGAGGCACACCCAACTTCTTGAAGAGCAGAAG
>URTA01000077.1 GCA_900550645.1 uncultured Porphyromonadaceae bacterium | reverse complement strand
CTGTTTACGCCGCAAATATACTGTTTTCTTCATCACATTCCAAACATTTCCGCCAGAAAATTTACAACAAAAATCACAATGTACTGATTTACATCATATTACAAAGATAAAAAATCTGGGACACCTCCTCTGTATCGGAGATGTCCCAGTTGTTTATGTGAACTGTGCGTTGTTACGCTATGCGCTTAGGATATTTTCGGTTTAGGGAGCTTTACGCGCTTGGAATCCCAGATGAGGTAGGCTATCACAAGTGCGTATGCCACACAGCCGAGTATCTGCTGCATGTCTGCCGGCACGGGGTTGTCGTATTCAAACCCTGCGAAGCGAGTAATCGCGGCGAACACGCCAAACAATGCACCGCCGGCGATAAGGCCTGATGCGATGAGTGTACCACGGTCGCGGCGCATATCGTTGATTTTCTTGTCCTTTGAGCTGTGCGACACGATGTATGCCACTGCGCCGCCGACAAGCATCGGGGTGTTGAGCTGCAAGGGGATGAACATGCCGAGGCAGAATGCCAGTGCCGGCACGCCGAGCCAGTTGAGTATCAGGGCGAGTATCGCGCCTACCATATAGAGTATCCACGGGGTGTCGCCGCCCATCATGAGTGGTTCAATCACCTTTGCCATGGCATTGGCCTGAGGAGCAACGAGTGCGTTGTCACCGCTGAAACCGTATACCTGGTTGAGGACGAGGATAACACCGCCGACAGTGGCTGCGGACACGAATGTGCCGAGGAACTTCCAGCTTTCCTGCTTCTTGGGCGTAGAGCCGAGCCAGTAGCCTATCTTGAGGTCGGTAACAAAACCTCCGGCCATGGAGAGTGCGGTGCAGACCACGCCGCCGATGACCATAGACGCTACGATGCCGGATGTGCCTTTCATGCCGATAGCCACGAATATCGCAGAGGCAATGATTAGTGTCATCAGCGTCATGCCGGAAACAGGGTTAGAGCCTACGATTGCAATGGCGTTGGCAGCAACGGTGGTGAACAGGAACGCTATGACAGTCACCACGAGCCATGCCACAGCGGCCTGACCGATATTGTGTATCACGCCGAGCCAGAAGAATATCAGCACGACGATGAGGGCGATGGCAATGTAGAAGACGATGTGCTTCATCGAAAGATCGAGCTGCCAGCGCACTTCCTTGACACCCGATGACTTGCCCTTCAGCTCACGGCCGGCAAGCCCGATAGCCTGCATGATGATAGGCCATGACTTGACAATGCCTATAACGCCAGCCATTGCGATACCGCCGATGCCGATCATGCGGGCATAGTCCTTGAATATCGCCTCGGGAGCGAGTGATGCTATCTCGGGTGCGCCGTATGTACCCATAAGGGGTATGACAATCCACCAGACGAAGATCGAGCCGGCGAAGATGACAAATGCGTATTTCAGACCAACGATGTAGCCGAGGCCAAGGAGCGCGGCTCCGGTATTGCAGCTGAAAACGAGCTTGGTCTTCTCTGCGACAGCCGTACCCCATGCGGTAGCGTGCGAGGTGACAGTCTCAGCCCACCAGCCAAAAGTGGCGACAAGGTAGTCGTAGACACCGCCGATGAGCGAAGCGATAATGAGCGTCTTGGCCTGTCCGCCGTTCTCCGACTTGGACGCCTGCGAGGTGATGAGCACCTGAGTGGTAGCCGTAGCCTCCGGGAAGGGGTACTTGCCGTGCATGTCCTTGACGAAATACTTGCGGAAGGGTATGAAGAAAAGTATGCCCAGAATGCCGCCAAGCAGCGAACTCAGGAATATCTGGTAGAACTCGACCATGATGTCGGGATAGGAAGCCTGCAATATGTACAGGGCGGGGAGGGTGAAAATGGCACCTGCCACAATCACGCCGGAGCATGCGCCTATCGACTGGATGATAACATTCTGGCCAAGTGCGTTCTTCTTGCCCAATGCGTTGGAAAGTCCCACTGCGATAATCGCGATGGGGATGGCGGCCTCAAACACCTGGCCCACTTTCAGGCCGAGGTAGGCGGCAGCGGCACTGAAGACAATCGCCATGATGAGGCCCGTGATGACAGAATAGGGAGTCACCTCCTTCTGCTCATGCGCCGGGTGCATCACGGGAGTGTACTGCTCATCTGCGCCGAGTTCGCGGAAGGCGTTCTCGGGCAGCCCCGTGCCGGTTGTCATGTTTTCTTCTGTTTCTCTCATTATTCTATGGTTGTTGGGTTTATAATACAACGGAAATCAGGCCACGCACCAGCGCGGTCTTTTGCGGTAGCAAATTTAATAATTAATTCGGTAACTGCCGCTATCCGAAACCCGAAAACTACTCCTTGCCGTCGGTTGCCTCGCAGAAAGTGCGCGGCAGCGTGACGTTGGGCAACTGCCTCGCAGCTGCAAACAGCGGAGCAATCTCCTCGTCATGGAAGCCGGCAATGCCGCAGCCGATGCGCGTGACATAGAATTTCAGCTCCGGGTGTGACTTGGCAAACGAGATGAACTCATCGACATACGGGGCAATAGTCTCCACGCCTCCCTGCATGGTCGGTATAGCGTATGACTGCCCTTGCAAGCCGACACCCTGGCCGTGTACCGCGCCAAACAGCCTGAACGCAACGCGGGCTGCTCCGCCGGCATGGTGGCCGGCAAGGTTGCTGCCAAACACGAACACCTCGCCGGGGCGCAATGCGCGGATATTACCAGGCGTGTACTGCGCATTTTCAGGCACATAGCCCTCTGCATCTCCTTTGGCCAGCTTCAACGTCCTGCCAGAGCGTTTGCCCTCATAGTACTTGTCGAGGACGCGGCCAAATACATCACCGGGCGACACAAGGTCGAACAACGTCATGCTCGATTTCAGCTTCATTGCGTCCGTAGAGCCGAACACTCCCTTTGCATCGCTGGCCTCGAGGTCGAGCAACGCCGACGAAATCTCGCGCAGCCGCGAGCCGAGCAGCTCATCTGCGAGGTACGCACGCGCCTCGTCCAAGCTCTTGATGCCGTAAAATTCCGATGTCGCAGAACGTCCAAGACCTTGGAACTGCGGAAAAATGTACCACATCCAGTGGCTGGTCTTGCGACCGGCTTTCACTTCTTCCAGCGCACGGTCGTATACGCCCTCTTGCTTCTCCTTAAATCGTTTCAAATCGCACATAAGTATGAGAATTTAGAATTGTCTGGTGTTGATGCTTTGGTTTTCAGTGCGCACGGGGGGACTCGAACCCCCACGTCCGAAGACACCAGATCCTAAGTCTGGCGCGGCTACCATTACGCCACGTGCGCTTTTGCGGTGTCAAAGTTAGTCATTTTTCCGCACACTGCAAAATCTGAATTTCAAACGCGCCCCCGCAATCGGGCGACAGTCGCCGCAGGTATTGCACACGAGGGTATTTTTTCGTAATTTTGCAGCCTGATTAACACCCGAATGACTATGCAGATACTCGATGGAAAAGAGACCGCAGCCGTGCTCAAGCGCGAGATAGCGGAGGAAGTAGCCCAGATGGTCGCCGCCGGCGAAAGAGCGCCGCACCTCGCGGCTATATTGGTAGGACACGACGGAGGCAGCGAAACATACGTTGCCAACAAGGTGAAGGCGTGCGAAGCATGCGGCTTCGGCAGCTCGCTGATCCGCTTTGACAATGACGTGACCGAAGAGCGTCTCCTCGAGGAGATAGACCGCCTCAACCGCGACGAGCAGGTAGACGGCTTCATAATACAGCTTCCGCTGCCACGCCATATCAACGAGCAGAAGGTGATCGAAGCCATTGACTACCGCAAAGACGTAGACGGCTTCCACCCCATCAACGTCGGCCGCATGTCCATAGGACTGCCGTGCTTCCGCAGCGCAACGCCGGCAGGCATCATGGAGCTGCTGGAGCGTTACGGCATCAAGACCAAAGGCTGCCACGCAGTGGTGCTGGGACGCAGCAACATCGTGGGCAAGCCGGTGGCAATGATGCTCATGCAGAAGGCGCAGCCCGGCGACTGCACAGTAACCGTATGTCATTCCGCCACACGCAACGTCAAGGAGATATGCCGCGAAGCTGACATCCTCATTGCTGCCATGGGCCGTCCCGGCACAGTCAC
Organism: uncultured Porphyromonadaceae bacterium; assembly: GCA_900550645.1. Lineage (GTDB taxonomy): Bacteria > Bacteroidota > Bacteroidia > Bacteroidales > Muribaculaceae > Lepagella. The sequence goes on along the minus strand of URTA01000077.1, from coordinate 5,564 downwards.
CGAGGACATGGTCAAGGAGGGCGCAGTGGTAATCGATGTGGGGACAACCCTCGTGGACGACCCGACGCGCAAGAGCGGCAAACGCCTCTGCGGCGACGTGGATTTCCAGAACGTTGCCCCCAAGTGCAGCTACATCACCCCCGTCCCTGGCGGCGTAGGGCCGATGACCATCGCCATGCTTATGAAAAACACCCTGCTGGCCCGCCACGGCAAGCTGTTTGACTGATCACTGCATAAATGAACCGCTTCAACCTCATAAACAGGGCATTGACGGTGCTGACACTCTTGTCAGCGACCGTCCTGCCCTCGTGCGCCAACGGCGGAAGCCGCAATGCAGACACCGACCCTGCCGCAGCCGCTCGCGAGGTGCGCCGCGACACTGTCAACCTGCTGTTTGTCGGCGATGCCATGCAGCACGGGCCGCAGCTCAACCATGCACTGCGAGCCGGAGGGGGCAAGCGGTACGACTATTCGTCATACTTCACGCTCATTGCACCCGACGTCAAGGCGGCTGATTATGCAGTGGTAAACCTGGAAGTGCCGCTCGGCGGAGGTCCGAAATACCATGGCTATCCCAACTTCTCGTCGCCCGACAGCTACGCCGCCGCCCTGCGAGATGCCGGCTTCGACCTCGTGCTGACCGCCAACAACCATTGCCTCGACAGCGGCATGAAGGCGGCTCGCCGCACGCTCACCGCCCTCGACAGCCTCGGGCTGGACCACATAGGCACATACCGTGACACGGCTCAGCGCGACAGCCTCGTCCCGTTCATAAAGGTGATAAACGGCTGCAAAATCGGTTTCCTTAACTATACATACGGCACAAACGGCATCCCCGCACGCGACGGCATGGAGGTTTCACTCATCGACCGCGACAAGATAGCCGCCGAAATGAAAGCCACACGCGACGCAGGAGCAGAAGCCATTGTGGTCACAGTGCATTGGGGGCTGGAATACGTGCAGCTCGAAAACGAGAACCAGCGGCAGCTTGCCGACTTCATGATACACAACGGCGCAGACCTGATAATCGGCTCTCACCCCCATGTAGTGCAGCCGATGAAGGTAGTGCGCAACGAAGCCGAAAACAAGAATGTCCTCGTAGTCTACTCGCTCGGCAATTTCATTTCCAACCAAAACGACACGGACTCTCGCGGAGGCGCACTGGTGCGTGTACGCATGGTGCGCGGCGGAGACGGCAAGGTGCGGTTTGACGCTGCCGACTACGACACCTTCTTCACAGCCAAGCCCGAGGGCAAGACGGTCAACTACCAGGTCGTCCCCGCATGGATGCCGGACAAGATACCCGCAGGGCAGCAATCCACGTTCCGCCTGTTCGAGCGTGGCGCGGCCAAAATATTCGATAACCATAACGTCAATGTGCCGCGCCGGCACCGTTGACGGCATAACACCCTATATTATTCCCGACCCATTTAGATGATACAAGTCAACAACTTAGGCATACAGTTCGGCAAACGGACTCTCTTTCAGGACGTGAACCTCACGTTCACCCACGGCAACTGCTACGGCATAATAGGCGCAAACGGCGCGGGCAAGTCCACGCTCATGCGCATACTCTCCGGACAGCTCGCACCTACGCACGGCACCGTTACGTTCGGCCCGGGCGAGCGGCTCTCCGTGCTGTCGCAGGACCACTTTGAGTTCGACGAATGCACGGTCATCGAAACTGTGCTGCGCGGACACACCGTCCTCTGGGATATCATGCAGGAGAAAGACGCAATCTACGCCAAGGAGGATTTTTCCGACGCCGACGGCATACGCGCAGCCGAACTCGAGGACAAGTTTGCAGAACTCGAGGGCTGGAACGCCGAGAGCGACGCCGCCGCGCTGCTCAGCGGGCTGGGCATCAAGGAGGACCGCCACTATATGCTCATGAAGGACATGAGCGCAAACGAAAAAGTGCGCGTGCTGCTCGCCAAAGCCCTATACGGCAATCCGGACAACTTGCTGCTCGACGAGCCTACCAACGACTTGGACCTCGACACCGTAGCCTGGCTCGAGAATTACCTTGCCAACTTTGAGAACACCGTCCTCGTCGTCAGCCACGACCGCCACTTCCTCGACGCGGTCAGCACACACACACTCGACATCGACTACAACAAGATTTCCCTCTTCGCCGGCAACTACAGCTTCTGGTACCAGTCGTCGCAGCTCGCACTGCGCCAGCAGCAGGCAGCCAACAAGAAGGCCGAAGAGAAGAAGAAAGAGCTGCTCGAGTTCATACGCCGCTTCTCTGCCAACGTGGCAAAGTCCAAGCAGACCACAAGCCGCAAAAAGATGCTCGAGAAACTCAACGTCGAGGAGATAAAGCCCTCTACACGCCGCTACCCGGGCATCATCTTCACTCCCGAGCGCGAGCCGGGCAACAAGATACTCGAAGTCAAGGGACTGACCGCATCCGTAGACGGAACGACACTATTCCACGACATAAATTTCCAAATCGAAAAGGGCGACAAGGTGGCGTTCCTGAGCCGAGACACGCGTGCCATGACCGCCCTGTTTGAAATCATCAACGGCAAGCGCAAGGCAGATGCCGGCGACTATGAGTGGGGACAGACGATAACATACTCCTACCTGCCGCTGGACAACTCCCCGTTCTTCAACACTGACCTCAACCTCGTGGACTGGCTGTGCCAGTACAGCTCCGACTCGTCGGAAATCTATCTGAAAGGCTTCCTCGGCAAGATGCTCTTCAGCGGCGAAGAGGTCCTCAAGAAAGCCTCTGTACTCTCCGGAGGCGAGAAGATACGCTGCATGATAGCACGCATGATGCTTACCAACGCAAACTGCCTCGTACTCGACTCGCCGACAAACCACCTCGACCTCGAGTCGATACAGGCGTTCAACAACACGCTGCAAAACTACCCCGGCATCGTCATGATGTCGAGCCATGACCATGAGTTCATACAGACAGTCTGCAACCGCATCATAGAGCTGACACCCAACGGCATAATCGATAAGATGATGGATTATGACGACTACGTGACCGACGAGAAAGTCGCCGCAGCACGCGAGCGTCTATATCCCGCAGACTGACAACATAACCGACATACCTAACACACAATTATATGGTAAACCACATTGTGACATTCCGCCTCAAAGGCACGCCGGAGCAACGCCGCGATGCCGCCCGCCGTTTCTGCGACGCCCTCCTTGCCCTCCCCGCGCAGATAGACGTGCTGAAGTCAATGCAGGTAGGCATCAACGAAAACCCGGCAGAAGACTGGGACATAGTGCTTCATGCTCGCGTAGAGCGAATGGAGGACGTGGCGAAATATTCCGCGCATCCGGCACACGTCGCAGCTGCCGGCATCATCGCGCCGTGCCGCGACGCACGCGCCTGTGTGGATTATTCAGACTGAAAACCGACATTTTCAGCCCAAAATTCGCATTGCAGCGCAAATTACGCCATTTTTTGCCGTGTATTTTTTCATATATCGAAAAAATTTCCCAACTTTGCAGCACGATAGGTTGCGCATTACACGCCGCGATGTGCAATTATGGGAATTGGCACACCTGCAGCGACTGATGCAAGCCCTGCCGGCATCCGGATATATGAACATTCATTCCGAGTGTCACGTTTGATATGGAAGTAGAAATTCTCTAAATAACCCAAAGTGTAAGATTATGAAGGCAAACAAACTTCTTTGTTTATCAGCCCTCTGCGCAGGCTCTTTCCTCATGGCAGGACAGGCCAACGCGCAAGAGCTCGTGGAGGAGACCGTAACCTCCACCTCATGTGACAACACGACACACTATTTCGCTAACTGGCGCAACAACTGGTTCCTGCAGCTCGGTGCCGGCATCAACCAGCCGTTTGTAGAACAGGGTGTACGTGTCGAGTCCGGCCTCAACTCTGTTGACCGCAAGAAAATGACTGCCACATACAACATCGGTTTTGGACGCTGGATGTCACCCTACCTCGGTTTCCGCATCAATGCCATCGGCGGCGCTATGCACTGGGACAACCCGACACTGGCGCAGCCCACAAACGGATGGACCAAAGGCAAGCACGTCAACGTCAACTTCGAGCTCATGTGGGATATGTTCAACTCGCTCGGCGGTGTCAACCCCGACCGCGTGTTCTCAATCATCCCCTTTGCTGGTCTTGGCGGTGACTACATGTGGCGCATACACGACCGCGCCGGCAACTTCGCCGCTGCCACAAACATCAACGGCGTAGGCGACAAGGGTCTAAAGGACGAGTCTTGGACTCTCCCCGTGTCTGCCGGCATACAGTTCCGTTTCCGCCTCTGCAAATACGTTGACTTCTTCGCCGAGGCTCGCGCTTCATTCTACGGCGACAACTGGAACCTCTGCTCTTACGGCGACCCCGTTGACGTGAACGTGGCTGCTATCGGCGGTTTCAACATCAACTTCGGCGGTCGCGGCTGGGGCAAGTTCAACGAGTGCGAATATGTCACCCAGATTGACGCCCTCAATGCTCAAGTCAACGACCTGCGCGGCGCACTGGTAGACGCCAACCAGGAAATCAACGCCCTCAAGTCGCAGCTCCCCTGCCCCGAGCCTGTGGTTCAAAAGGACTGCGTGAACGCTCCGCTCATGACTTCAGTCCGATTCACCATCAACTCTGACGTTATCATGCCCACCGAGGAAGTCAACGTCTACAACATGGCCGAGTGGCTCAAGTCCAACCCCAACGAAAAGGTCAACATTGTAGGTTATGCAGACCGCAACACCGGTACAGCAGAATACAACCTCCAGCTCTCAGAACGCCGCGCCAACGCTGTGGCAGATGCGCTGGTCAACAAGTACGGCATCGACCGCAGCCGTCTCAACGTGAAGTTCGACGGCTCGGATGTTCAGCCCTACCCCTCTGACAATGACTGGAACCGTATCGTCATCTTCACCCAGAACTGATCTGACGATTGCCACATTATAATATATCGGGGGCGAGCCAAGATGGCTTGCCCCCGTATTTGTTGTCCCATCCCGATGTTTTTCACGCCTTGACCGCCTGCCGCCGCAATTTACGCATCCAAGCAGCAACCAGTTGCTTATCAACACATTAAAACGTTTTCCGGGGTGTAAAAAATGCCGTTCTCGGAAACCGCCGAAAATAATCCGAAAAATTTCCCCTTTTATTTTGGTGGGTTGGAGAAAAGGTTGTATTTTTGCATCAGAAATAGACAACAGAATAACCAAAAATCTAAACTGTTAAACATGAACATTCAAGAGATTTTATCAAACCTCGAGGCTAAACACCCGGGTGAGAAAGAGTTTCTCCAGGCAGTGAAGGAAGTGCTTCTCTGCGTTGAGGACGTCTACAACCAGCATCCCGAATTCGAGAAGGCCCGTATCATCGAGCGTATGGTAGAGCCTGACCGCATCTTCACTTTCCGTGTGACTTGGGTAGATGACAAGGGCGAGGTTCAAAACAATATCGGCTACCGCGTTCAGTTCAACAACGCCATTGGCCCGTACAAGGGAGGTATCCGCTTCCACGCATCTGTAAACCTCTCGATCCTGAAGTTCCTCGGTTTCGAGCAGACATTCAAGAACGCCCTCACTACGCTGCCCATGGG
>URTA01000076.1 GCA_900550645.1 uncultured Porphyromonadaceae bacterium | reverse complement strand
TGACGGTGCAAAGTTAGGGACAAAATTTTTGTCGGAAATAGCGTTTTAACAATTCGGCTGGCGGCAGGGGAATGTTCGCCGTGTCCGGGCGTTTCGTTTCGTTCCACCTTGGGGACGGCGAAACGGCTGGAACGATGTGGAACGAGCGAAACGGAACGAAACGAAACAGCCGCGACGGCTGATGTGCTGTCGCGGCTGCGTATAGGTGTCAGTGTGTGTGTCGTGTCACTTGGCCTCGGGGTAGAGCGAATCCCACCACTGCGGAGCGTCCTGGAGGTATTTTGCGAACCATGCCATTATGGTGTTCTGCCATTCGCGGCGTTTGTCGGGGTCGGTGACCACGTGGTTCGCTCCCTCGACGGTGATGAACTCCACGTCGCGGCCGAGTATCTTCAGTGCGTTGTAGAGCTGTATGCTCTCGCCGATAGGCACGTTGGTGTCCTCTGTTCCGTGGAGCAGGAGCAGTGGCGTGTGTATCTTGTCGGCGTTGAATAGCGAGCCTTGCTTTGTGAACAGCTCGGGGTCAGTCCAGGGGTATGACTTGGCTGCTGCGACGGCGTTGTAGCTGTAGCCCCAGTATCCTTCGCCCCAGTAGCTGGTGACGTTTGAGATGCCTGCGTGTGACACTGCTGCGGCGAATATGTCGGTCTGTGTCTGCAGGTACTGTGTCATGAACCCTCCGTAGCTTGCGCCGAGGCAGCCTATCTTAGCGGTGTCAACAAAGGGGTGCTGCTGGCAGAATAGCTTGACGCCCTCGATGATGTCGTCGGCTGTGCGCTTGCCCCAGGCGTTGACGTGGCGTGCGGAGAACTCCTGTCCGTATCCGGTCGTGCCGCTGGGGTTGATGACGTATACCACATAGTCGCGGGAGGCGAACACGTTGGGGTTGTAGGGGTGGTTGATGCTGTGGTCGGAGGGAGAAGTGCCGCCGTAGTAGTATACTATGAGGGGGTACTTGCGAGTGGGGTCGAAGCCCGGGGGTAGGGTTACCTCGCCGTCGATTGTCGTGCCGTCAGATGCGGTGAACGTCCATTTGTCGGTCTTGCCCCATTCCACGTCGCCGAGGGTGTCCTGCAGGGGGTCGGCGATGAGTGTGCTGCGTCCGTTGCGTGTGTCGTATATCCATGCCGCGCCGTCGGTCTGCAGTGTCGAGCCGTTGTATGTGATGTACTGCGCGGAGTTCTCTCCCATTGATATTGAGCGTATCACGTCCACTTTTGCGTCGAGCTGTGTAAACTTGGCGGTGCGCGGGTCGCAGCGGTATAGGCGTTTGTAGAATCCGTCCTCGCCTGTGAAGTAAATGTTGCCGTCAGCCTTGTTCCACACGGGCGTTCCCTCGACGGAGGGGTTGAAGTCGCGTGTCAGGGGCGTGGCTTTGCGTGTCTTGAGGTCAACGACTGCCATTTGCACGTCGAAGTCGTTGGGTATGGGGTGGTTGCCGGCGTTGAGTGTTACTCCTCCGAGCATGTCAGGCCCTCCGTAGACGAGTATGCTCCGTCCGTCGGGGGAGTATACCGCGCCGTTTATGATGCCCTCGTCGGCGGCAATGGTGTCGGTGGCGAGGGTGTTGAGGTCCATTTCGATGATTGAGGCGGCGTAGAATGGCCAGCGGTCGGGTGTCTCCTTGGTGGCGGAGTAGAGGAGTCGGCGCGAGTCGGGCGATATGTCGAGTATGGCGTTCTGCCGGCTGCCGTATGTGAGCGTGACGGTGTTGCCTGTCTGTACGTCCTGTTTGACGATGTAGTACCGGTTGCGGTTGCCTGGCTGTCTGTCGTCGGGCGATGTGACGCGGCGCATTATGCCGCTCTCTGCCGTCCCTTCTGCCAGCCGGTAGTAGATGAGTGACTTGCAGTCCGGGGTGAAGCTGACGTTTTCGGTCTCGAGGCCTGTCATCAGGCGTTCGGTTGCCATGCCGGGGACGGTCATGGTGTACAGGTCGCTGCCGTCGGCGGACTTGACGGTGTAGTACACCTTGTCGCCCTGCGGCATCCATTCGGCTGCGTATGGGAGGTTGGCGGCGACGACCTTGGCGGTGCGTGTCTCGACTATCTGTGCGGAATACCCGTAGTTGTTCGGTGAGAAGTACTGGCGGTATTTCACGAGCGCGTACTTGCCGTCGGGCGACACGAGGGTGGCCATGACGCGAGTGCCGAGCACGCAGTCGTCGACGTAGAAGCGGCGTTTCATGTCCGGGTCGGCGGCAACGGCGATGTCCTCGTATCCGGCGTCGGGGACGAACTCTGCCGTCACTTCGGGGTCGCACGCGGCTGAAGCGTCGGCGAGGAGCTTAATGGTGAGTGTGTAGTCGCGCTCTGGCTCGAGGGTGAGCTGCACGGTCTGCGCCGACGCGCTGGTCACGCTGTCCTCGGCGGTGGTCTTCTTGGCTTTTGACTCGCCGTTTACAAGCACCTCGAAGCGTGAGGGGGATGTTACCTTCAGGCTTCCCTTGGCAAACCGCTCGGCACGCATGTGCGTCTGCATCAGCATGACCTCGTAGCCGTCGGCGGGGCGGGCGAGTGTGATGCGTCCGGTGGTGTCCCCGGCTTGTGCGAGGGTGGACTTGAGCCGCTTGAAGTCGAGGGTCATGCGGTTGTCGAGGAGGTTGGCGGTGTCGTATTTCTTGCCGTCGGTGTTGACGGAGTCTGACATCGCCGGTGTCATGACGCGGACGGGGGGAGCGACGTTGAACCGTGTCAGCATCCGTGGGGCGGCGTATGCCGCCATGCCGCACAGCAGTGCGCCCGATGCCGCCGCGATGATAGTTCTGCTTTTCATTATCGTGTGTATGTCAGGTTTATGTAGTTTGTCGTCAGCTCGGTGTCTCGTATGAGACTACGCGCTTCATCATGATGTCGAACTCGAGTGCGGAGTACGGCTTTATTGTCGAGCCGTTTCCGCTCACGCCGTATGCTGCAATGGCAGGTATCACGACTGTGACGGAATCGCCGGGGACCATTTGCGTTAGCGTTGCCCAGAATCCGCGCACCATCTGGTTGGGGCGGCATCGGTATATGCTGTCGCCGTATGTTGTGCGTGAGTATGAGTCGTCAAATGCTGTCTGGTCGTATAGGCGTCCGGCGTACTTGATGTCAACGGTCGAGTTGTCGAGGGGCTTCATCACCCTGTCGTGGTCGGCGGGGCGTTTGTGCCAGTGTACCAGCACGGTCACGCCCGGCAGCCAATCGACGGTGAGCTGCTCGTAGTATGGCGTGCCGTCCTCGGCGGTGCGCTGCTGCTGCTCGCTGACGTACTGCTCGTTGTCGGCTTTCCACTGCGTGTAGTCCACTTCGTTGTCCTTGATGCAGGAGGCGAGGGCGGGAAGGAGGAGGAAAGCGGCGACAGCCGGGGCTGCTAAAACCCGGCTGCGCATGCTGTGTCTGTTGTGTGCGGATGTCATCTGTCGATGTGCGTAAATGCGTCAGAATTTCACTTCAGGGGCTTTCTGTGCGCTCTCGTCGGCCTGGAACTGCGGCTTTGCCTCAAATCCGAACCATGAGGCGTATATCACGGTGGGGAATTTCTTGATGGCTGTGTTGTAGTCCATTACGGCCTCGGTGTAGCGTTTTCGCTCCACGGCGATGCGGTTTTCCGTGCCTTCGAGCTGGTCTTGGAGGCTAAGGAAGTTCTCGTTGGCTTTCAGGTCGGGGTACGCCTCGGTGACAGCCATTAGCCGCCCGAGCGCGGAGGAGAGTTCGCCCTGCGCCTGCTGGAACTTCTTGATTTGCTCCTCGTCGAGCGTCGAGGGGTCTACGGTGATCTGCGTGGCCTTGGCGCGTGCGTTGACGACTGCCTCGAGGGTCTGGCTCTCGTGGGCTGCATATCCCTTGACGGTGCTGACGAGGTTGGGTATGAGGTCGGCGCGTCGCTGGTAGACGTTCTGCACCTGCGCCCATTGCTGTTCCACTTTCTGCTCCTTTTCGGTCAGGTCGTTGTAGTTGCACGATGTGAGGAATGATGCCGATAGCGTCAGCACGGCGAGCATCATCATCAGTTTGCGGAGTCTTTTCATCTCTGTCGTTTGTTATGAGGTTAGAGAGTTGGTAATCAGAGGAGTTTCTTGAGCAGCGAGTTTAGGCTGACCTGCTCGGAGAGTATTGTCTCGAGCTGGCTGACGGCGACGCGCTGCTGCTCCATGCTGTCGCGGTGGCGCAGTGTGACTGTGCCGTCGTCGAGTGTCTGGTGGTCAACGGTGATGCAGAAGGGCGTGCCTATTGCGTCCTGTCGGCGGTAACGCTTGCCTATGGAGTCTTTCTCGTCGTACTGGCATGTGAAGTCGAAGCGTAGGCGGTGCTGTATCTCGCGAGCCTTCTCGGGCAGTCCGTCCTTCTTGACCAGCGGCAGCACGGCGCATTTGACCGGGGCGATGGCAGGGGGGAAGTGCAGGACTACGCGCTTGTCGCCGCCCTCGAGCTGCTGCTCCTCGTAGCTGCTGCACAGCACGGTGAGGAACATACGGTCTACGCCTATTGATGTCTCGATGACGTAGGGGGTGTAGCTCTCGCCCAGCTCGGGGTCGAAGTACTGTATCTTCTTGCCGGAGAACTTCTCGTGCTGCGACAGGTCGAAGTCGGTGCGCGAGTGTATCCCCTCTACCTCCTTGAAGCCGAAGGGCATGCGGAACTCGATGTCGGTGGCTGCGTTGGCGTAGTGGGCGAGTTTCTCGTGGTCGTGGTAACGGTACTTGTCGTCGCCCAGGCCGAGAGCCTTGTGCCACTCGAGGCGCGTGCGCCGCCAGTAGTCGAAGTACTCCATTTCAGTGCCGGGGCGGACGAAGAACTGCATCTCCATCTGCTCGAACTCGCGCATGCGGAATATGAACTGGCGTGCGACAATCTCGTTGCGGAAAGCCTTGCCTATCTGTGCGATGCCGAATGGTATGCGCATGCGGCCTGTCTTCTGGACGTTGAGGTAGTTGACGAAAATGCCCTGTGCCGTCTCGGGGCGCAGGTACACGTCCATTGCTCCGTCGGCGGTTGAGCCCATCTCGGTCTTGAACATGAGGTTGAACTGGCGCACATCGGTCCAGTTGCGCGTGCCGCTTATGGGGTCAACTATCTCGTAGTCGAGGATAATCTGCTTGAGTTCGGGCAGGTCGCTGTCGTTCATGGCCTTTGCGAACCGCTCGTGCAGCTCGTCGCGCTTGCGTGCGTGGTCGAGGACACGGGGGTTGGTCTGGCGGAACATCGCCTCGTCAAACGAGTCTCCGAACCGCTTGCGGGCCTTTGCGACCTCCTTGTCAATCTTCTCGTCAAACTTGGCTATCGCGTCTTCGATAAGCACGTCTGCGCGGTAACGCTTCTTGGAGTCCTTGTTGTCGATGAGCGGGTCGTTGAAGGCATCGACGTGTCCCGACGCTTTCCAGATAGTGGGGTGCATGAAAATTGCGGAGTCGATGCCGACGATGTTGTCGTGGAGCATTGTCATCGCCTCCCACCAGTAACGCTTTATGTTGTTCTTCAGCTCAACGCCGTTCTGTCCGTAGTCGTAAACGGCTGAAAGTCCGTCATATAGTTCGCTCGACTGGAATACGAAGCCGTACTCCTTGGCGTGGGCGACTATTGTCTTGAATACATCTTCCTGTTTTGCCATGTTGTCTGTTTTTTGCGGCTGTGCGGGCAAATGCGCGGTCGCGATGCCACAATATAGCGCAAAGTTACGAAAAAGTACGCACCTGACGAAACGTCAGCGCAATAAAATCGCATTTTTCTCACTCGGAGTGTTCGGAGTACTCGGAGAACTCGGAGGTTACTGCTGCCCGGGCTGTTCTTCGGCTTGCTGCTCGGCGGGCTGTTCCTGTGGCTGCTCGCAGACTTGCTCTGTGGCGTAGCCTTCCTTCTCGAGTGCCTTCTGCAGCTTCTCGGGGGTGGTCTTGTCTGCGTCGTAGGTTATGGTGACTGTCTGCTCGTCGAGGTCGGTGGCGATGTCCTTGACCCCTTTCTCGAACTTGAGAGCCTTCTTGATGCGGTTCTCGCATGAGGCGCAGTGCATCTGCGGCTCGGGGGTGAGGACGAGCTTCTGTATGTCCTTGGCGTAGGCTGACGCTGCCAGTGCCAGTGCCGCAAGGGCGGCTGCTATTCTGTTTGCTTTCATGTCGTCGTGTGTGTTTATTTGCTTAGGTTGATGCGCACACCGGCGTATATCATCGGGCCGTGCACGGGTCCCCATACCATTGTGGGGTCGAATGTGCTGCTCCATGGGTCGGCGGCGTTGATTATGGTCTGTTTCTGGCGGAAGCCTGTCAGGTTCTCGCCTCCTATGTATACGGAGAAGCCTCGGAAGTCGCGTGTCACCTGTGCCGAGAGCTGCGCGAAGCTGTGGAAATGCGTGTCCCAGAGCGGGTTGCCGGCATCGTCGCGCATCGGGTCGGGCATGCGTCCTCCGCCGTTGAACTGCGCCGTTATGTCGAAGTGCCAGAGTTCGAGAGGCGTGACGTAGCCTACGGTGAGCAGTCCCTTGTAGCGGTTGGTGAGGGGCTGTGTGCGCAGCACTCCGCCGTAGGTGGCTTTCACGTCGTTGTACCGCCATGCGCCGGTCATGGTAAGCCCTCGCATGGGGGAGAATGTCGCTTCGACCTGGAAGTTGTGCGAGTATGACTTGCCGTCCACGCCGCAGACAGCTATCTGGCTGGTGTCGGTGTCGTAATCGACTATGACGCGGCGGCTGAAGTCGGTGTAGTAGTATTCGGCGGTGAGGGTGAGGGGACGTGTGAACACTTCGGTCTTCCACATTATGCTCACGCCGTAGTTCCACGCTTCTTCCTGCGGCAGGTCGCTGCTGATGACGAGTGGACGGCCGGCAGCGAGGAGGTGGCTGTTCTCGGCGAGTGCGAAGACGTGGCGGTAGCCCTTGCCGGCGCTTGCACGCAGCGAGAGGCCTTGCAGCGGCTCGTACTTGATGTGCGCACGCGGCGTTACGAACCAGCCGTGGCGGTTGCTGTGGTCGGCACGCAGCCCAGCCATGGCGGTGAGGCGGTCGGCGAGCAGGTAGGTGTACTGCGCATACACTCCAGCGGAGGTCTCCTCCTCGCTGATGCGAGAGAGGGGCAGTGAGGCATCGTGGGCCATGCGCACGTCCTGCGTCAGGCGGTCATGGTTGATGCTGATGCCGGCGGAGAACTTGTTGTGCTGGCCGAAGTCGCTCTCGTACATCGCAGACAGGTATCCGCTGCGCTGGTCGGCGTCATATCGCCGCAGCCCGTAGTGCGCGTCCTGGCTGTGCAGCGAGGCGTTGCCCATTACGGCTATGTTGGCGTTGTTGTCCTTGTTTAGGATGAAGGCGTTCTTGGCGAACAGGTTGTAGCGGTTGGCGACGATGCCTATTGTGTATAGCGGCGCGTCGTGTGTGGTCTCGCTGCCGTGCGAGTGTTCGAGCTGGCCGCTGGTTCGCTTCTCGTTGAGGTATGAGAATCCGGCCTGGAATATGTCCTTGTCGGAGAAATACCCCCAGCGGTTCATGGCATGCACCTGCCGCACGCGGGGCGTGTCCTCGAAACCGTCATGGTTGTGGTCGAAGCTCTTGAGGTCATCCTCCCAGTGCGCCAGCACGAGGGTGGATAGCTTGTCGGTGATGTGTATGTTGCCGCCGGCGTTTGCCTCAAATCCGAGCTTGCTGTCGCCGTAGGCGTTGAATATGAGCTGCTCGTCGCCCTGCGGCTTGAGAAACTCGATGTTGGTCTGCCCGGTGATGGACTCGTATCCGTTCTTGACAGATGCGCACCCCTTGGAGACCTGTATGCTCTGCATCCATGTGCCGGGGACGTAGCCCAGCGAGTAGGGCGTGGCGATGCCCCGGTAGTTTGGGAGGTTCTCGGTGAGCATCTGTATGTACGCGCCAGAAAGTCCGAGCAGCTTGATCTGCCTGGCTCCGGTGGCAGCGTCGTCGTACGACACGTCAACAGAGGGGTTGGTGACGAAGCTCTCGCCCAGGTTGCAGCACGCGGCGCGGAACAGCTCCCCCTGGTTGATGCGGAAAGCGTTCTCCACGCCGTCGGAGTAGTGTATGTTCTTCTGCCGTGCGGAGACGACTATCTCGCCGAGCTGCTCCGTGTCCGTGGTGTCTGGCATCTCCACAGGGGGTTCGGCGGCAGCGGCGAGTGCCGCGAGCATCAGCAGGTCAGAAATCATATCCTACGGTGAAAGTCCAAGCCTTGTTCTTGCCGCCCATGTACGGGTCTTTCCAAGCGTCGCGAGTGCCGGCCATGTAGTGTACGGCGACCACATAGCGTTGCCAGAGGGTCAGCCCTGTGCCCATCTTGAAGCCGAAGTCGAATGACTTGTGGCGCAGGTCGGGCATCACGGTCTCGTCAGACTTGATGAACGTGCCGTCGGACTTGGTCTTGAGGTTGAACGAGAAGTACGGTCCCAGCTCGACGTTCCAGCGCACGGACTCGGCGAGGTTGAAGTGGAGCGAGGCGAGTATCGGTATGTCGAAGGCGTAACGCCTGATGTGTCCGCAGATGCCCATCCACTGCGCTTCCGCGCCGTTGGCGAGCGACATGTATGCGTAGTCGCCGCTGCGGCTCTGGAAAAAGAAGCCCGGCTGTATGCTGATGTAGTCGCGTATGTTGATGTTTGCCACCACGCCCGCGTCAAAGCCAAGCCCCCACGAGTTGTGGTTGTAGAGGTTGTCGTGCATGTTGAGGTCTGTGGTGTTGACCGAGGTGTTGAGGCCGATGCGCACACCCAGCCCGAACGGTTCGTCAGGCACTGATGTGTCGAAGAACTCCTGCGCGGAGGCGGTTGTCGCCGCCATTGCCGCTGCGAGTGGCAGGATGTATCTGAAGTTGCGTATGTCCATGATGATGTGTGCTGTTAAGGGTGATGTGCAGCCGTGTGCGAGGCACGGCTCTGTAACAGCCGCAAAGTTATGAAAATATCCCGAACCCGCAAAATGCACGTGCCAATAACGCGGTCCAGGCGGTGTCAACGCTTTCCGCAGCGGCGTATCAGCGATGTCGCGGCTATCCAAACGGCCACGTCGGCGGCAAGCACGATGTTGAGGTCGAGGCATGCCGACAGCAGCGCGTCGGCGGCTATTGTCAGGGCAGACGCGGTGACGAGCGCGGCGAGCGCGGAGTGGGGCTTCATGCCCATGTCGAGCAGCCGGTGGTGGATGTGGTTGCGGTCAGGGAGGAAGGGGCTTTTGTGCGCACGCAGCCGCACGAAGTATACCCTGACGGTGTCGAAGCAGGGTATCAGCAGCGGTGCGAGGGCGAGGATAACCGGGCTTGTGCCGGCCAATGCTGCCGAGGTGTCTGTCGCGAGGACGCGCATGCCCAGGGCGGCGCATATCAGCCCGAGGGTCATCGAGCCGGTGTCTCCCATGAACAGCTTGCCGCAGCGGGCAGGGTTGCCGGCGATGTTGTAGCGCAGGAACGGCAGCGTAGTGCCGAGGGTGGCGGCGCATATAGTAGCCCCGAATATGTCGCCGGCGCAGATGAAGATGATGCCGTATGAGAGCATCGCGAGCTGCGTGAGCATCGTGCACAGGCCGTCGATGCCGTCGATGAGGTTGAAGGCGTTGACGATGAACACTGTCATCAGCACGGTGAACGGCCACGATACGTACCCGGGCAGCGTGCCTATCCCGGCAGTGCCGCCGAAGGTGTCGATGCACAGCCCCCCGCATATCAGCAGCACGCCGCAGATGATCTGTATCATGAACTTGGTGCGGTAACGCAGCCTGAACAGGTCGTCCGCCACGCCGCTTCCGTAGATGAGGCAAAGGGCTATGAAGCAGAATGTTATCTGCTGCACATCGCCGGCATATACAGCCACAGCGTCCTTGCAGCCGAGCAGCAGGTCGAAGCCCAGCGAACACAGCATGCCCAGCATCAGCGAGGGGAGGAACGCCATGCCTCCCAGCCGAGGCACGTTGCCACGGTGGTTCTTGCGGCTGTCAGGCTTGTCGTACAGCTTGCGCTTGACGGCAATCTTCAGTATCACCGGCAGCAGCACGGCGGAGCAGAGTGTCCCCACGATGAACGACGTGAGTATGTTTAGATACACGCTCGGCATAAGCAACTGCAAAGTTAGCAAAATATTCGCTTACTGCCAACGCCGCCATGCGAGTCGGCAGGGCAACCGCATCAAAATTGGGGTAAATGGTTTTGAAGAGGCGCAAGTTCTTC
>URTA01000075.1 GCA_900550645.1 uncultured Porphyromonadaceae bacterium | reverse complement strand
TGGAATCAGCCCTTTTTCCTTGCCGCCTCCCTGAAATGTTTAGCGGACAGTAATAATATCGTTTATGTTTGTTTTCAGTATCAACGTGCAAATATGCGCTAAATTGCCTGTTGGTTTGCGGAATATGTAAAAAGCAGACCCGGCGCGTATGCGGGGTCTGCCTCGTGAGGTCAGCGGCTGCGTGCCGCTATATGGGGATTGTTATTTCTTCTCGATGGTGCAACTGTAGGGCAGTGTGCCGAGGTTGAGTGTAACCTGGTATGTGCCGGCTGCGTCAAACGAGAGGTTGTCGCCGTTGGGCTGCAGGTCTGTGACGCTGCCGCCGAGGTTGATATCCCAAGCGTTGTTCATGCGGAACTTCCACTCCGTAGGCTCTTCGACAGTTACTGTGCCAGTCCATGTGCGGAAATCCTGCGAGGGAGCCAATTCCACGTCGCCGCCCCATCCGTTGAAACCGCCTATCATGCCGATAGCGGAGATGAGGGTCTTGGTGAAGGTGAGTTCGTCGAGGCGTGCTGTCACCCAGTAGAGACCGTCCTGGTCAACTGTGATGTTCGGGCCGTCCTGTGTGAGAGACGTGCCGTCAGGTGTACCCCAGTTGAGGGGTCTCCAGCCGGCCTGGCCAGTGAGCTTGAACTGCTCCTGAACGTATACGAAGCCCTGATAGTTGATGTAGTCGTTGGTATAGAGAAGCATGTTGTTCTCAAATTCCCAACTGTTGGCAGGACCGGGAGTGTACATGTAGTCAAATACGTATGAGAACTTGTATGTGAGGTCGAGCATATTGACTTCAATCTTGATCTTGCCAGCCATGTTGACCTTGCCGTTTGCGCCGTCTTGCATCAGGTTGCCCTCCGCGTCGGTGGGTTCACCGGTCTCGCTCACGCCGAAGTGTGTAGAGTGCGAAGAGTATGCAGATTCGGGGACGATGCACCATTCCAGTCCAGCAGCAACCTGCTCGGGAGTCACCTCAAAGAGCAGGGAGAATGTCGGGTCGTCATACTGGTGACTGGTGCTGTGTGACAACGCGGTGTAGGTGGAGTTGCCGTTCTCTGTCAGGCAGAGGTAATACAGATGCTCCACGGGGAGGTTGAGGTCGTATGGAGTCACGTTGAGCTTCTTGGCAGCATAGTAGAAGTCTGCGCCGCCCATGCGGATGTGTTCGCTGTCAGAGTTGGCGTAAACGGCGAAACGCACCCAGTTCTCGCGTGTTGTCGGGGCTTTGCCCAGCATGCTGATGAAGGCGTTGTCCCAGTCGTCGGCCTTGACCTTGCCGTCAGTGACCTTCAGGGTTGAGAATGTAGAGAAGTCCTCTGTAGGTGACACCTGCATCTCGTATGCTATTGATGCATCTTCGGGCAGGTCCTTGGCCTCGACGAGCTTGATGACGTCGATGTCCTTGTTCTCGTAGTCCGGGAGGTTGAGCGCGTCGCCCTTGATGCCCTCGCCGAATTCTACAGTAATGCCGTTGGCCGACATTATGGCGAGCTGCGGGTTCTCCTGCATAATGCCCAGGTCGCTCTTGTCGTCGCACGAGGCGAGACCCAGGATGAGAGCCGCAGACAGGAGTATGTTGGTTGTTTTCATTTTGAAATCTTTTTTGTTGGCGGCTGTGCGGGGAGGCAGCAGGGCATCCCCGCACGGCCTGATGAAACGTCTGTACTATGAATTAGAGAGCGCGGAATACGACGGTCTTGTTGTTGAGGTTGACAGTCATTTCGACATCACCGCCGCCCCATGACGTACATTCCCAAGCACCCTTGCCGGCAGACTCTGTTTCCGGGTCATAGAAGCACTGGCCTGCATATTCGCCGTCGGTGAATGTGATGCCTACGAGGATGTCAGCGTCTTGTGCGCCTATAGAGTAGAAGTTCCAGTCGCCCAGCTCGTCATAGAAACGGAACTGGAACTGTCCGGCCTCGATGGTGTAGGTGCCTTTGTAGACCTTTGAGCCGATTTCTGTCTCATAGAGGGGCATGGCAGCCGAGTTGATGTCCCAGCCGGAGGGCTGGCCGATGAGGTAGATGGCATCGGGGAGCTTGACGGCGAAGTATACCTTCACCTGCTCGAGCTTGACAGCGTTGGAAGCGATAGTGTACTTGTCGCTTGCCTTGGGGACTGACGAGATGCAGCGCACCCATACAGGCACAGACTGGTCAGCCTCGGAAGCCACGGTCCAGCCGTATAGCGAGCATACAGCCATTGCGAAAGGCTCGGCGGGGATTACCATGTCGGCCTTGGTGGTAGTGTAGTCCACAGTCTGGTACTCGGCAAAATCCTCGGTCTTAGACACCTGCAGCTGGTATGTGGGTGTCGTGGCGAGGCCGTAGTTGGCCTGTGAACAGGTGAAGCGGATGAAGCCGTTCTCCTCCACCAGGACGAGCTGGTCGGCATACGCCGGACGGTTCAGTACAAACTCGGTGGGATAGTCCAGACGAGGCTGGGTATCCTCTTTACAGCTGGTGAACGTCATCGTGAGCATCACCAACAGAGCTGCAAGAATTGATATTTTTTTCATGAGTGAAAATGCTGTGTTGTTGGTTATTAGTTGGAGTAGCCGTCGTTCTGTATGTACGGAGAGTCATACGAGGCGATGACGTTGGTCGGGATGGGGAACAGGTTGTAACGCTGGTCGATATAAGTGCCGTTAGGCTGGCCGCCCTTCCAGTTCCATACGTAAGCATTGCCGGCGAATTTGCCGAAGCGCACGAGGTCTGTACGGCGGACGTTTTCGAAATAGAGTTCGCGTCCGCGCTCATCGAGGAGGTTGTCGAGTGTCAGCTCTGCCATGTTCCAAGTGCGTACACCTGCGCGGGAGCGGAGGTAGTTGACATACTTGACAGCGTCAGCCAGGTTGCCTGCGCCACGGAGTGCGCACTCGGCAGCTGCGAGGTAAACCTCGGCAAGGCGGATGACGGGGAGGTCAGTGTCAACAAATGAATTGCAGACAGGGTTGGGCAGGCCGATGCGGGTCAGTCCAGTAGCCTCGTCGGTATATACAGGCATTGTGCCATCGGGGTTGCACTCCACGTTTGTGAACTTGATGGGGAGGTAGCCGTCCTGCAGCTTGTCGTAAGTCTCGTTGGTGATGTTCCAGCCGGTCTTCTCTGTCATCCAGAGGAGTGTGCGCTTGTCCGCGCTCACACCGTTGACGAAATTGAACTTCTCGCTGAACTGCTGGCGGGCGTGCATACAGCCCCAGCCGTTGGTAATGCCGTACCATGAGGGATTGCAGAAGCCGTCAGCCATGGAGTTGCCTGAACCTGCGAATACCGTAGCCATGCAGAGGAAGTTGGAACCGCCGTAAGACTCGGTGTTGACAAACTCGTAGGGAGTGTTCCAGAGTATCTCGTTCTGAGCGGAGAGCGCGCCCGGTGCGCCAGCCACGAAGATGTGGTTGTTCTTGCAGAAGAGCGAGAGGTAGTCAGTGGCGAGGCCGGAGTTTTCGAAGCCGCCGCCCTGGTGACGGTTGATGATGTTCTGCGCGTGCTGCCAGCACTTGTCGTAAGCCTGAGTGCGGCCGTTAGTGAACACCTCGGCATTGAGGTAGAAGCGGACGAGGAGAGCCTCGACTGCATCCTTGCCGATACGGCCGTAGACGGGAGTAGCGTCAGAGAAGTTTGCCAGCACGTCCTCGAGGTCGGCAACGACCTTGTCATAGAGCGCGGCGCGGCTCTCTGCCTGTTTCGGCTCAACGCCGTATTCTTCATCGTCCCATGCCACAACGGCACGGCCGAAGATGTCGATTACATTGTAGTACGACATGTCGCGCAGTGCGCGTGCCTCAAGCACCATCTGGTCAAACTCCTTCTTCTGCTGGTCGGTGAACGAGATGCCGTAGTCGCCGGCTTTGCGGACAGTGCGGATGAAGTCGTTGCAGACAGCGATGTGGGTATAGAGGCGTGAGTAGATGAGTTCAACGACCGGGTTGCCGGCAGACCATGTAGTCTTCACGAAGTCAGAGACACCGGCATCAGAAGAGTAGATCCATGCGGTTTCGTCGGTGGTGAATTCGTTGGCCATGAACAGGGAGCGGCTGTAGCAGGACATGCCGGGATCGGGCGATTCTATTTCAGAATCACCGGAGCCTTTCTGGCCGGATACCGCCATGCCGGAATAGCACTTGGCGAGGAAGCCGCCGAGATACGCCTCGGGGTCTTCTTTGAATGTATTGGGAGTGGTAGACTGCGGGTCCTGAGGCAGCTGGTCGAGGTCATTGACACACGAGGTCAACCCTGCCACCGCGAGGAGAGCGGCTCCCATCATCAGTTTGTTGATATATGATTTCATTGCTGAATATTTAAGTTGGTACACAAACGAATTAGAAAGTCACGATCAGGCCGAGAGTGTAGCTTGTGGGACGCGGGTAAGTAGAGTTGTCCACGCCGCTGAACACTTCGGGGTCGATGCCCTTGTAGCGGGTTATCACGAAGGGGTTCTGTACGGCGCCGTATACGCGGATGCGCAGGTTGTCGTTGAACAGGTTGTTCCAGGTGTAACCGAGTGTGATGTTGTCGCAACGCACGAAACCTGCGTTCTCGAGGTAGTAGTCAGAGAGGTACTGCTGGTTCTCGAAGTATACGCCGTCGTTGTGGACGAGGTTGCGGAGCGTTGAGTTGCCGTAAGTGTTGCTGATGAATGTACGTTTTGCACGCACGTTGTTGTATACGTAGTTGCCGATGTTGGCGCGGAGTGAGAAGCCGAAGTCCCAGTTTTTCCATGAGAAGGTGTTGTTCCAAGACATGGTCACCTTCGGGTCTTTGGAGTGCTTGATGACACGGTCCTCGTTGTTGATTTCGCCGTCGCCGTTCTGGTCAACGTATGCGCCTTCGATAGGCTTGCCCATCTCGTCGTAAACCTGCTCATAGAGGTAGAATGAGTTGGCGGGCTTGCCGACGGTGTGCACCTGGCACTTCATGCCGGTCGAACCCATGCCGGAGTCGCCCACTTCCATGATCTGGCCGTTTACGAGGTCTGTGATCTTGTTCTTGTTCCAAGCGATGTTGTATGTGGTAGACCATGTGAAGTCGTTAGTCATGATGGGCTTGGCGCCGATAGTGGCTTCGAGACCCATGTTGCGGAGCTTGCCGATGTTCTTGGTCAGCACGTTGGTAGTGGCAGCACCCGGAGAAACTGTCACGCGGGCGAGCAGGTCCTTGGAATCACGCAGATACCAGTCGAGAGCGACTGTCAAGCGGTTGTTCCACCATGCCATGTCGAGGCCGACGTTCCATGTAGTGGTAGTCTCCCACTTCAGGTCGGGGTTGTAGCCGTTGGGGTAGTATGTTATGCCGTACTGTGAGCCGTTCTGGCCGTTCCATACGTTGGGATAGTATGAACCCGGTTCAGAAGCCTGGAATGTAGGCATGTAGTCGAACAGTCCGCCTACAGCCTGCTGACCGGTCTGACCCCAGCCGAGACGGAGCTTGAACTCGTTCATGTTGTTGCGGGCGTTCTCCATGAAGGGCATGTTGAGTATTTTCCAGCCGAGAGCCAGCGAGGGGAAAAGACCCCAGCGGTTGTCCTTGGAGAAGCGGGAAGTACCGTCGTCACGCAGGGTGAATGTCAACAGGTAAGTGTCCTTGAACGAATAGTTGAAACGACCGAAGAACGAAACGAGTTGAAGCACACCCGCGTTCCAGAAGTATTCGGGGTTGTCGTTGAAGCGGCGACCTACACGGTCAACAGTAGTCTCGTCGATGAGCAGCTTACCGTCGTCAGTCACGATGAAGCCCGGGGTGGTGTAGACACTGGCGTTGTTGCGTCCGTGAGAGTCGAAACGCTGCCATGAGTAACCAGCCATGATATCAAAGTTAGACTGGATAGCGTCTACTTCCTTCTTGTAGTTGAGGTAGAAGTCGAGGAGGGTATTGCGGCGCAGCTCATAGCTGTAGTAGTACATGCCGGCACCGTCGTTGTTGTATGAGTTCCAAGTCGAGGGGGCATTGGCGGGGTTGTCGATGCGGTTCTCGCCCTTGCTGACATCGTAGCCCAGGTTGAGGTTGGCGTGTAGGTCAGGGAGGAAATGGAATGCGTAGTCTATCTGCAGGTTGCCGTTTGAACGGTATACCGAACCGATGTTTTCCTTGTCAGTAGCGGCAGCCACGGGGTTGAGTGTACCCTGTGTGTTCCACTTGTAGCCCACCAGCCAGCTGTTGTAGCCGTTGTAAAGGTATGGATAGCTCTCCAGGCCGGAGCTGATGTTGCTGTAAATGGGCTGTGTCGGGTCGCCGTCAACGGCCAGGCCGGTGCAGTCCTCGTTGGTAAACTGGTTGCGGATGTAGTAACCGTTGGCGTTGGCGTATACCTTTAGGAGGCCGCCGAAAAATTCCGGGGTCAGGTTGAAGCCGGCAGTGACACGCTGCATACGTGAGTCTTTGAGGATACCGTTGTTGTCGGTGTATGAGCCGCTGATACGGTACGGCAGGAAGCCGGCAGTTCCGCCCACGCTGAGGTTGTACTCGTGGCTTACTGATGTGCGGAGTACCTCTTTCTGCCAGTCAGTGTCGCCGTTGCCGAGAGCCTTGGCAGCTGCGCTGTCCTCTCCCCAACGCTCGCGGATGATGCTTGCGAACTCCGATGCGTTGAGCACGTCCCAAGTCTTGCGGGCGTTGTTGACGGTCACGTTGGCAGAGAAGTTGATCTGCGGGCGGCCGCTCTTGCCCTTCTTGGTAGTGATGATGATGACACCGTTAGATGCGCGGCTACCGTATATGGCGGTTGCGGAAGCGTCCTTCAGGATAGTCATCGACTCGATGTTGTCCGGGGAAATCATGGCGAGGGGGTTTGCCATGCCGTTGATGGTTTCATTGGTCAAAGGCACGCCGTTGAGGACGATAAGCGGGTCGTTGGAGGCGTTGAGTGACGCGCCGCCACGGATGCGGATTGTCGCGCCGCCCTCGGGGCTTCCGCCGGTAGTGGAGACTACCACGCCGGGGCTTGCGCCTGTCAGCAGGTCTTGTGCCGATGTCGAGATGTTGGCGTCGATTTCGTCAGGCGTGACGAGCGCAACCGAGCCGGTAGCGTCCTTCTTCTTGACCGAACCGTAACCGATTACCACCACGTCGTCGAGCATGTTGTCATTTTCGGAGAGGACGACATTGATAAATGAGCGTCCGCCTACAGGCACGTCCTGCGAGGCGAAGCCGACATAACTGATTGTCAGCGTCGCGTTGGCGCTGACGGACAGCTCGAAGTTGCCGTCGAAGTCTGTCGCCGTGCCATTGGTGGTGCCTTTTTCCATAATGGACGCGCCGATCAACACTTCGCCCGTCTCATCGACCACGTTGCCGCGGACGGTGACCTTTTGAGCTAATGCGGGAAGCATGACAGTCAGCAGCATTACCGCCGTGACCCACAGCTTCCGATTCAGATGAAAACGTAAGTCTTTCATGCAAGAATTAGTTTAGTTCTACATTAGGGTTATTTTATTGTTTTATTTTCTCTTTCGTCTATTCAGTCAAACAGTTATCCCCTTGTGCCTCGCCCAAAAGCAGACTTCCGGGAACGCTGAATATGAACGCGCAATGCCCTGCCGGAATTGCCGAACACATTCTGTGGCCAAATATTGTGGCAAAAAATACCAATTAATCGGCAATTATGCCCATAATAAATGCGGCAACCGCTGTTAATTAACATATTTAACAATATTTTCGCGCCAATTCCGCTGGTAAAATGTCAGTTGCACATTGCTGCTTCAAGTATGCAATCCCCGTACGGCAAACACCGCGACTGCCGGCTGCTTCTTCTGCGCGGCGCAACACGCTGCCTGGCTTGCAAATAGGCAATTCGGGACTATCCTGCTCACAAACGCCATGCGGCGGTGACTTTACGGCGCACAGCGAGGACATTGCAACCCACGATGACTGCCGTCAGCACTGCGCCGGCAAGCGGGGCGACCCACAGGCTGCCGCCTCCGCCGCCAAGTCCTTCGACAGATGTGATATAATATGTGCGGAACACCCACGTTGTCGCCAATGCAAGCACGAGAGCAACTGTACAGGACATCAGGATGATGCGGCTGTACGGCGCGGCGACATCACCCAACGGATGACCCAGCTGAAGCAGCAGATGCAGCTTGTCGCGGTTCTTCTGCATCAGCAGCGAGATGGAGAGCATGAGTATGAACAGGGAGAGGACGGTGATGACCGCGCCCACGGCCATGACTATGCCGGTGACTACATTGAGCAGGAACGACGCTTGCGAAGCCGACTTGTCGCCCGCACTCTCAAGGTCGTGGTCTTCAAGGTATTGGGCTATCGCCACGTCGCCAGGACTGCTCACGTCTATCACGAGGCGTGCCGGGTCGGCTGCCGCTTTTGCGCCGTTGCCGAACTGGTCGTTGCTCCACTGCATGAACGCCTCTGGCACGAGGATGGTGTTCAGCCTGTTGGAGAAGCCAACTATGCGACCGTCAAAGTCTGCCGTTTCCGTGCCATCCTCGCTCGACAGCCGCAGCCGCATCGGTATGCTCCCCATGGTCTGCTCCGAAATCTGCGGAAGGCCTACAGACGAGGCGAACCCGAAATTGTAGAGCGTTAGGTAGTCTTTGGAGATGATTATTGGGACATTCTTGTCGCCCGGTGTGTAGCGCCATTCCGAGGGGCTGACATCTATGAACCGGTTGGGGATTGACTCGAAAAACATGTATGTGGACATCGACCTGCCGCCGTTTTCCAGCGAGGCGGCCACGCGGTAGTCCGTGGCGGTAAACTTGCCTACAGCCCTCACCCAGGGCTGCCGCTCGAGTTCCGCGACCTCGGCAGCGGAGATGCGAGCGTCCGCCCCGAGCGTGTTGGACGATGTCACTTTCTTGTTGACTATCAGGTAATCCTTTTTGATGAAGCTGTCCTCGTCTTGCCATATCGGGCTGACATCCAGATACAGCTGAAGCCCGGCAACCACTATCGCCAGGCCGATGAAGTTGGAAATCACGAAACCGGCTATCTGTGCCGGGCTCATATTCTTGCGCAACAGGCGCGAAACGATGCTCATGTCGTGTAGTGTGTATGTGCTGTCGTATTGGTATTAGTAACTGTCACAGCCGCAACAGCTTGCAGCCGTCCAGCGCGAGCTGGTTGCCGACAGAGGTGGCTATCACTGCCGCTCCCTGCCGCTGCGCCTCCTCGGCGACGATTTCTGCGGCTATGCGGTTGTTGTCGCTGTCGAGGTGGCTGACCGGCTCGTCGAGGAATATGAAATCGAAGGGCTGGCAGATAGCGCGTATGATAGCCACACGCTGCTGCTGCCCTATCGACATCTGCCCCACCGGGAAGTCCGTGCGTGCGCCTATTCCCATGCGGTCGAGCCAGTTGCGTATCTGCTCGTCGGTGGCATAGCACGTCAGGTCGTTCTTCAGCCTGATGTTCTGCAACGCCGTCAGCTCGGGGAACAGGGCAAGCTCCTGCGGCAAGTACGCCAGGTGGCGGCGGCGTACCTCCTGCCATTGCGCTATCGACAGCGTCCGTATGTCAATGTCGTCAAAGCGCATCACGCCCTCGTAGTCGCGGCGGCTGCCGAAAATATAGGCGCACAGGCTTGATTTGCCCGTGCCGCTGGCCGCCTCTATCAGGTAGCGGCCGCCGCGTTCAAAGCGCACATTGCGCTTCCATATTTCCGATTCGGGTATCTGCTCGTCAAGGAACACCCGGGGGAGCGTCCCCTCAAGGCTGATAGTCCGGATTTCGGGATAAGTGTCTCGCCTCATTGCTTTTATGATGAGATTACTTCGCCAGGTTGAGCATGTATTTCAAGAAATTGTCGCTGCCCGGGGTCTTGACGGTCATCTTCATCAGCAGGCCGCCGTGTTCCACATACAGCATGGCGGTCATGGTTGCGCCAGGAAGGAACGGAGCCTCGCCCACGTATCCGGCTATCGCGCCGTTAAACTCGCTCGCCATTTTGGAGGGTATCAGCGTTCCGTTGGGCGCGTCGCCTTGATATACGTGCAGGTACTTGCCGTCTTCCGCCACAGACATCTTCTGCTCTGAAAGGGCTTTTGACAACGCTGCTGTCGAGCCGTTTACGGTTATGATGCCCTCCGCGTTGCTCATCTTGCTGTCCAGCGACAGAGCGATAGTGCCGTCAATGGGGCTGATTGCAGCCATGACCTCGTCGGGGATGCCGCCGAATGTCTTGCCCAGGTCGCTGACCTTGCGCACCAGGTTCTTGGGGATGTTTATCGCTACGATATGCTGCGTGTTGCTGTTGAGCATCTTGATGACAGACGTGTCCACCTTGCCAGTCGGCAGCTGGTATTCCGCCATTTTGTACTTCGAGTTCAGCACCTTGGCAGTCAATTCCGCTTTCCCCTTGTTGAAATTTATGCCGCCGGCGATGTATGAAGCGTCCTTGAACAGCATCGACAGTGCCAGGCTGCTGTACTGCGAATTGGGACCCTTCACGCTCATATCAAACAATGCGCGAATGTCGCCGACGTATGCAATCTCACCCTCCTTGAGTAGGTCGTCGCAGTATGCCGAAGAGGCGAAGCTGCGGTTATGGCTCAGCTTGGAGTACGATTTTATGTTGGTCGGGTTGAGCGAGCCGCCTGACAGCAGCATCCACAACTGGTCGCCTACGACGGCAAACTGGTCGGTGCATTTCACTCCGTCCTGGTCGGTGAACTTGACGTTCCCCTCCTTTTCAATTTGTGAGATAGTATTCGCTGAATCGGAGAGGTGCATGGTCATGTACAAGTA
>URTA01000074.1 GCA_900550645.1 uncultured Porphyromonadaceae bacterium | reverse complement strand
GAAGAACTTGCGCCTCTTCAAAACCATTTACCCCAATTTTGATGCGGTTGCCCTGAGTTGCATAATCGGGCGGTAATGACTATCTTTGCCGCAAAGGACATACATCATTTGTATATAGCAGGATATGAAACTGGTGGAGGTGACGGACATTTCTGTCGAGGGGCTGATGCCCTACGCGAAACTGACGGAGCGTGAGCTGCGCAGCGGCGTTTGCGGCGGCGAACAACTGTTTGTGGCTGAAAGCCCCAAGGTCATCAGCGTGGCGTTGGACGCTGGCTACAAGCCTGTGTCGATGCTTTGCGAGGAGCGGCATATCGAGGGCGACGCTGCGGAGATAATCTGCCGCATAGGCTCTGGTGTGCCGCTGTACTGGGGCAGCCGTGAGCTTCTGTGCAAGTTGACCGGCTATGCGCTGACACGCGGTGTGCTGTGCGCCATGCGCCGCAAGGCGTTGCCGACAGCGGAGGAGATATGCCGTGGCGCAAGGCGAGTGGCAGTGATAGACGGTGTGTGCGACACTACCAATATCGGGGCTATATTCCGCTCGGCTGCGGCTCTTGGCATCGACGGCGTGCTGCTGACGCGGCAGAGCTGCGACCCGCTGAACCGCCGCAGTATCCGTGTTTCTATGGGGAGTGTCTTCCTTGTGCCGTGGGGATGGACTGACGATGCCCTCGATGCTGGCCGCTACGGCATGAAGTGTGTTGCGCTGGCGTTGAGCGACGATTCGGTGAGCATTGACGATGCCTCGCTTTGCGCAGAGCCTCGCCTTGCGCTGGTGCTTGGCACGGAGGGTGACGGGCTTTCACGCCGTGTCGTATGGGGCGCGGACTATGTGGCTCGCATACCGATGAGCCATGGCGTTGATTCGCTCAACGTGGCAGCAGCCTCGGCAGTGGCGTTCTGGCAGCTGCGTGTCCGCTGACCGATACCATTCATATATGACTTACAAGGGGATGCATATATGACTTACAAGGGGATGCGCCATGACTGGCACACCCCCTTGCCGTTTTCGTTTTATGCCGAGATCGTTACATCTTCTCGACCTGGCGTATCACGGCTGTGGGCTTGATGTAGTCCACGGAGAACTTGATGCCCGGCGCGATGTCAGACGTGATTGCAGCCGTCACTTTCTTGCCCTCGTCGGTGAGGTCTTCAGATTCGTCGATTACGACCATCACATTGCCTACCATGGCACATACGCCGAAGTCCGCGTTGTAGTCCCAGGTGATGTGCTTGGCCTTGCGGAGTGTGGCAGCGAGGGGTGCGCCTTTCTTGAAGGTCACGCCGTCTGCTGTGATTTCACCCTCGGAGCTGCCGGTGCTTTCCTCGCCTGTGTATGCCGGCTCTGGTTCAGGCTTTCCGGCATTGGTGTCAACCGCTGCTGTGGGGACTTCACCCTCGGCGAGCAATCGTTGCTGCTTGTACTCCTGCTGGCACACCACAATGAGTTTGGAGGCCTCTGCAATGCGCCTGATATTGTCCGCACCCTTGGAGTGGGAGATGATAAATGAGAAATGCAGCTTGCCGTCGGAGTAAGAGCCTACGGACACCAGCACCTGGTCGCTGTCATTGTCAACGAGGAAGAAGTAGGGTACGTAGCCGTCAGCCGGCTGTGTCTCGGGTGTAGCCTCGATGAATACCTGCGCTGAAGACTGGGTAGTGTTTACCTTTGTAATTTTGCAGTCTTTAAGCTTTATGCCTGAAGCTGCTGAACTCTCGCTGGGGACAGGCTTGCCCGCCATGTCGGCGGCGATTTTCTTGGCATCGTCCCATAGGGCGTTGTTCTTCTCATTGGTTTCCATTGCTAGCGAGTTAGCTTCGTCGGCCAGGCTTTGAGCTTTTGACTTGTCCTTGGTCTTGTAGGCGGCGTTGGCGGCTTCGTACGCTTCACTGACCTTCTCGTTGTTTTCGGCTATTTGCGCGTACACGTCGCAGAGCGGGCCGAACAGGCCTGACGAGGACACGGAGTTGCTGCACGATGCCGAGAGCATCAGCATCATGAACAGGGTTGCCAGACTGGCAAGAGTGGATTTCTTGTTCATATTTGTATCGTATTTAGTAGTTATACGGTCGGTGCTTTTCATTCAGACGCAAAGTTAGGTAAAAAAAACGACATTTCGGCTATTCAGAGGCCCGAACCAGCCCGAATGCAGTGTTTGCGCTATTTGCAATGCCTCGGCTGCAAATCTGTTCACAAGTCATTGCCCAAATTATTGATAATTGGGATAATGGTGCCTAACTTTGCAGCTTAAAACGGCTCGTCTCTAGCGAGCCTGTCGCATGCCATGGAAACTTCATCAACAATATACTTCGTATACGGTCTGTGCATAATGTTCTACGCGATGATGGCGTGGATGCTGTGGCGCAAGGGCAATGACCGTCTGCCTCGGTTGACCGCCGTGCTTATGGTGACGGTCTGCCTTCAGTGCGTCAAGGACTTGGTGTTCATCAACTGGAGCGTGGTCACGCCCTTCGTGTGGTATCTGATGACGGCTGTTGACATGGTCGCCGTGCCGCTATACTCTGCCATACTCGTGGAGCTGGTCGCTCCCGGCAAGGGGAGGTGGCAGAACGTTGTCAGTCATGAAGTGCCGTTTGTGGTGCTGCCGCTGATGTTCTGGCTTACAGGCGAGAGGCTGTTCTTCTATGCAGAGGTAGTTTGGGCGGTGGTGTACGGCACATATTTCCTGGTGTGGACCATGGTGCAGATACCGCGCTACAACCGCCAGCTGCGCGAGCGGTTCTCGTACCGCGAAAACATCAGCCTGGGCTGGCTGTGGGTGATACTCTTCTCGTTCTACCTCATACTCGGCCTGTGGATATTCGACTGCCTGACGCTCGAACCGGGCATGGAGGCAGTCTACATGGTTGGCTCGCTGCTGATGTGGGTGGTCATCTGCTATTTCATATACCGCCACGAGACGGTGATAGGGGAGCTGACAGACACTGATGACGCTACGGCATGCTCCGACGAGGCTTGCGTTTGCACGGCAGATGAGGATGAAGAAGTCTGCCATACGCTGTACGACCGTATACAGGCATTGTTCACGGAGCAGCAGGTCTATCTCAACCCTCGTCTGAAGCTCTCTGACGTTGCCGCGATGACTGGCTCTAACCGCACATACGTCAGCAATTTTTTCAACCGCCACCTCAACACCACCTTTTTCGAGTATGTCAACGGACTTCGCGTTGACCATGCTTGCGGCTTGCTGCTATCGACACAGGACAGCCTCGACCAGGTGTCTGCCAATTCGGGCTTCAACTCGCTCTCGACGTTTCACCGCGTGTTTTCCAAGAGGATGAAATGCACGCCGTCGGATTTCCGCCGTGCGAATAACGTATTGTAAGCCAGCTGTTTTTACGAATTGAGATACTGATTTTAAGCAACGCCATACCCGATTTACGCATTGCGATGCTGATTTGTACGAGTTGGAACTGGCAATGATGTGAGTTCCTGCTAACTTTGCGGCGTTTGTCTATCAACAGTCAAGCGTGAATTATGGCAAAGAGATTTGTATTAACCATTGCAGCCGCGTTTGCCGCAGTCGTGTTGCCGGATGTCTGCTCCGCGCATGCAGCGTGCTGTGACGCGCCTGAACAGCCGGCCGAGCAACGTGAAGTAAAAGGCTCGAGCTATACCGGCATCGATGTCGAGTTTGCGAAACGTGTAGTCGATGAGAAGCCTGGCTCGGAGCTGACCGAGAAGGAGTATGACTATATGCTCGACCAGCTCCAGATAGTCGTGCGCGAGACACGGGGCATGACACGAAAGCAGATAGACAAGTACCTGAATTCGCTCAATACGGAAGAGGGGATGGCGATGCTGATTGTGGCGGTAGGCGCGGAAACCGCCTCTTCGGCGAAGAAGTTCTCCCCCGCGCAGCAGGAACGGTATAAGGATATAACGGAGGACTGGATAAAGAAGAAGTGACGGCTGTCACTCATCGCTGTCCTCCGACATACGATATATAGACCGAAAACAAAATTCTCAATCGTCATTTCTGGTCAACAGAAAATGTGATTAATTCAGCTAAACTGGTCCAAGGCGGGTGTCTAACTTACAAACAAAACACACCTGCCTTTAATTTTTTGTCCGCGTGCAGCTCAGCCTTACGCTTGCATATCAGGAGGAAATGCACTAACTTTGTGACAGACAAAAACAGACGACTATGGATTTCAACTCATTCTATGAGCTGCTGAAAGGCGACCGCTCCGTGCGCCGCTTTGACGCGAGTCGCGAGATAAGCGAGGACACACTGCGCCAGCTGGTAGAGCTGACACGCTACTGCGCTTCGGGACGCAACGCACAGCCGCTGCGATACCGCATTGTGCATGACGAGGCTGAACGCAATGCCGTGTACCCCCATTTGGCATGGGCGGGGTATTACCAGGACTGGGCTGGCCCGAGCGAGAAGGAACGCCCGACGGCTTACCTGATCCAGTGTCTCGACACCGCATTTGGCAAGGACTGCCTGTGCGATGACGGACTGCACTTGCAAGCTATTACCCTCGGAGCAAGGACGCTGGGCATCAGCGGCTGCATCATCAAGGCGTTCAACGCCAAGGGCGTAGCCGACGCGCTGGCGATAGATGAACGTTACACGCCTCGTTATGTGCTTGCACTGGGCTATCCCAAGGAGGATGTCCGCATAGTCGATATGGCAGCTGACGGCGACTTCAAGTACTACCGCGACGATGCCGACACCCAGTGCGTGCCGAAACGCACCCTCGCCGACCTGCTGATATAATCCCCGACGGCATGAAGCAAGCGTACAGGACAATAGACTTGTTTGCCGGGATAGGAGGCATTAGACTCGGTTTTGAGGCAAACGGATGCCGCAACGTGTTCTCGTCAGAATGGGACACGGCAGCTCGCAAGATGTATGAGGCAAATTTCGGCGAGACACCTTTCGGTGACATTAACGGCATAGCACCGGAGGATATTCCCGACCATGACATCCTGTTGGCTGGATTCCCGTGCCAGCCGTTCAGCATCGCCGGCAAGGGACTTGGCTTTGCTGACACGAGGGGAACATTGTTCTTCAACATCGAGGCTATTCTCCGGGCAAAGCGTCCGAGGGCTTTCTTGCTTGAGAATGTGAAGCGGCTCACTACCCATGACGGCGGCAGGACATTCGCTGTCATTACTGACCGCCTTGAGAAACTCGGTTACACGGTTTACAGCAAGGTGTTCAACTCTCTGGATTTCGGTGTGCCGCAGAAGCGAGAACGCATATATATAGTCGGTTTCGATACCCCGATATATTTCACATTCCCTCATCCACTTGGCTATTACAAGCCTTTGTGTGAGGTTCTCGAGAAGGATGAGGACATTCCGAAATCGTATTTCCTTTCAGACGAGATACGGCGCAAGCGGTTTGCTGCATTGAAGACAGAGCCGCCTATGCCTTCTATATGGCATGAGAATATCGGCGGCAACGTATCGCCGCTGCCATATTCTTGCGCCTTGCGCGCTGGTGGCAGTTACAACTATTTGGTCGTCAATGGGGAGCGCCGTTTGACATCGCGTGAAATGCTGCGGCTGCAGGGATTTCCAGACACGTTTGTCATCAACCTTCCGTATTCGCAAGCCCGCAAGGTAGCCGGCAATTCCGTGACTGTTCCCGTAATCAAGGCAATTGCCAAAAACATGATAGCTGCGCTCGATAACCCCAAGCCAATTGTGAGAAACGTAAATCTATTCGACTACGATGAAACCAGCAGAAGCCAAGCAAGCATTAGATAAGGTTATCGCAAAGGCTCGTGTACACATGTATAAGCCTATTCAAATTGCGGAAATACTGTATAGGGACAGAGCAGCCGGGGATATAGACCTCAGTACCCTCGATACATATCGCAATGCGTCTAAAAAATGGCGAGACGAGATTTGCATCAAGCTGACAGGCAGAGCATCAACCTCTTCAGCAAGGTATCAGGACGACTTGTTCAATGACAATGCAGTTCCTCCAAGTGTACTTGCGCAGTTGGGTCGCGAAAACAGACGGCTTGACGGTGCTGTTGAGGCTTATATTTATAAGCGGTTTAAGCAGCGCTTCTCGAACATTTCCGTCTGTTTAGGATATTGTGCCAGCCATAACCGTAATAGTTTCCAACTGAAGCAGTTTCTTGACTTGTTTTGGAACGAACCAGGCCTTCGGAGAAGCATCGACAAAGTATACGAGATTGTAGTATACTCATTGTTTTCCACATTGGTACACTGTCTCGGAGTTCGCGTAGTTGTTGAGCCGATGCCTGACAAGGCATATCTGCTAAGGGAGTTTTCTGATTTTGCAGAGCGAGTGATCGGTTTGTCGCCGGAGAAACCGAGACTGGAACTCAATGCCGATATTTACAGGGTGGGAGTTACCAATGCTGCTGACAGAGGCCTTGATATGTGGGCTAATTATGGTATGGCTATTCAGGTCAAGCATCTGTCACTGACAGAGGAACTTGCAGAAAACATTGTGTCTTCTGTGTCATCAGATAGGATTGTCATAGTCTGCAAGGACTCGGAAGAGAAGCTTATAGTTTCTCTACTGACCCAGATCGGCTGGAAGTCCCGAATCCAAAGTGTAATTACAGAGTCTGACTTGATACAATGGTATGAAAAGGCTTTGCGCGGCTCATTCGCTGCGGAGACCGGGGACTACATCCTCAAGGTGCTTTGCGATGAGGTTCAGTTTGAATTTCCTGCAACCCAAGCGTCCCTGCTTGAAGACTTCATGTCATCAAGAGGGTATGATGCCATTGTGTCAACTGGCATTTGGTCAGTTTAGATACTGAAGGCGACAGCCGAATAATGAGGGAGGGTGTGTCACGGTGAAGTGACGCACCCTCGTTAGTATGGTCTGGCAATTCTCGCGCGGAGGATTACTTGTTTACCTGATACTTGTTCCAGCCGTCCTTGAGGTAGGCGATTACCTGCTCTGCTGCTGCAACACCGGCGTTGAAGTTTGCCTCTGCAGTCTGCGCACCCATTTTCTTGGGAGTGAAGAACACGCGGTCAGCAAATTTCTCCTCGAACTCTGCGGCTGCATCGGGCTTGATGTCTGATACGTAGCGCAGGTCGGGACGCTCCTCGAGAGCGCGGAGCAGACCCGGCTCGTCGATGATTTCCTTGCGTGCGGTGTTGATGAGGACACCGCCCTTGGGCATGCGCATCACCAGGTCATAGCCGATAGACTGCTTGGTCTGGGGAGTTGCGGGGATGTGCAGCGACACGAAGTGGTTCTGTGAGAACAGCTCGTTGACATCGTGCAGGGGCTTTACGCCTTCGGCAGCGATAACCTCGTCGGGTACGAACACGTCGAGAGCCTCGATGTTCATGCCGAATCCCTTGGCGATGCGAGCCACGTTGCGGCCTACCTGTCCGAAGGCGTAGATGCCGAGTGTCTTGCCTTTCAGCTCTGAACCTGACTTGCCGTTGTATTTGTTGCGGCACATCATCACTGTCATGCCGAACACGAGTTCAGCGACAGCGTTGGAGTTCTGCCCCGGAGTGTTCATCACGCAGATGCCATGCTCTGTAGCGGCCTTGAGGTCGATGTTGTCATAGCCCGCGCCGGCACGTACGATGACTTTCAGCTCGGGGGCGGCGTTCATCACCTCTGCGTCGATAACGTCAGAGCGGACGATGAGGCCGTTGGCATCCTTGACAGCCTCCAAGAGGTCTGCGCGAGTGCCTTTTTCCACTACCTTGAGTTCGTTGCCTGATTCGTTGACAACCTTTGTGATTGCTTCCACAGCAGCGGGAGCAAAGGGCTTTTCAGTGAAAACGAGTATTTTCATTTCCGTATGAGTTTAAGCGGTGCGAAATCAGTTTTTTGCCTCAAATTCCTTCATGCAGTCTACGAGAGCCTGAACGCTTTCGAGGGGGAGTGCATTGTAGAGAGAAGCGCGGAAACCGCCTACTGAACGGTGACCCTTGATGCCGACCATGCCGCGTTCTGTGGCGAAGTCGAAGAAGGGCTTCTCGAGTTCAGCGTATTCGGGCTTCATGACGAAGCAGACGTTCATGATAGAGCGGTCCTCGTGGTTGGGGATAGTAGCCTGGAACATCTTGCTGCCGTCGATAGCGTTGTAGAGGGTCTCGGCTTTATGGAGGTCGAGTTTCTCGAGAGCGCGTACGCCGCCCATTTCCTTGTAGTACTTCAGTGTCTGGAGTGCAGTGTAGATGGGGAGTACCGGCGGGGTGTTGAACATTGAGCCCTTGTCGATGTGGGTCTTGTAGTTGAGCATAGTCGGGAGGACGCGGTCAACCTGTCCGATGACGTCGTCCTTGACGATAACGAATGTCACGCCGGAGGGGGCGAGGTTCTTCTGTGCGCCGCCGTAGATGAGGTCGTATTTAGAGACGTCGAAGGGGCGGGAGAAGATGTCTGAAGACATGTCTGCAACCAGGCGAACACCTACTTCGGGGTCTTTGCGGATTTCGGTACCGTAGATGGTGTTGTTGGAAGTGTAGTGGAAATAGTCTACATCGGCGGGCACTTTGAAGTCGCGGGGGATGTAGTTGTAGTTCTTGTCCTTGGAAGAAGCAACCACGTCAACGTCGCCGAAGAGCTTGGCCTCCTTGATAGCCTTGCTTGCCCACACGCCGGTGTCGAGGTAAGCGGCTTTCTTCTTGAGGAGGTTCATCGGCACCATAGCGAACTGGAGGCTTGCGCCGCCGCCGAGGAAGAGGACGCTGTATCCCTCGGGGATTTCGAGCAATTCCTTGAAGAGGGCAACTGCCTCGTCAACGACTGCCTGGAACTGTTTGCTGCGGTGGGAAATCTCGAGCAGGGAGAGGCCCATGTCAGCGAAGTTGATCACAGCATCCGCAGTGTTGCGGATAGCATACTGGCTCAGGATAGAGGGGCCAGCGTAAAAGTTGTGTTTCTTCATGATCGTTCAGTTTAGATTCAGATTTATTTGTGAGCAAAATTACTGCTTATATTTGGATTGACGAAATTTTCCACGGTTAATTATTTCGGCGTTGCGGAAATACCTTGCTGCGGCGAATGATTCTGCGCTGATTGCGCGAAAAAATGCCCCGTTCATGCAGCATACCGGCAGCCTGAGCCGGTATGCTGTTGCGTGAAAGGTGTCTTAGACGAGTGTGTTTGCCTCTTCTGCGCCGGTGTCTGCCGCGGCTGCCTTTTCGCCTGATGTCTCGCGTATGAAGAGGACGCAGACCGCGCCGATGAGGAGCAGCACGCCTGCCGCCACGAGCATCACGACTTCGGGGGCAACCTCGTCTGGCGTGGAGAAGAGCGACAGCACTGCGCCGCCGAGGGCTGCCGCCACTATCTGTGGCACACATATCGTGCCGTTGAACAGCCCGAGGTACGTCCCCATGTGTCCGCCGCTGAGCGAGTTGGTCAGTATTGTGAACGGCAGCGCGAGCATGGCAGCCCATGCGCAGCCTATCAGCGCGTAGGAGATGAACAGCATATACTGGTCGTGTATGAAGTATGTCGAGATGAACCCGATGCCGCCAAGCGCGAGGCTAAGCATGTACACAAACTTGCGGTTCTTGAAACACGGTATGAGGGCAGCCCACACGATAGAGCCTACAGCCTGTACGGCAAACAGGACGCCCACCCAGTCGCCGGCAGCCTGGTAGGCCTGGGACGTGGTGTCGAGTATCACCTTGCCGGCATCGTTGACGACCGTGGGGGTGTCGAATGCGTTGTGGGCGATAGTGCCGTTGGTGTATGTCCACATGAACATGAACGCGCTCCAGCAGAAGAACTGCACCAGCCCGACGGTCCAGAACGTCTTGGGGGCGTTGGCGAGGAGCTTGAGCACGTTGGTCTTCTCCTTCTTGGCTTTCTCCGTAATGCCGTGGTATTCAGCGTATACCTGCGGCGGGTATTCCTTGACCGTTACGCTTGTGTATATTACGCACAGGATGAGTATAGCCGCGCCTACGTAGAACGAGTATACGACCGTGTCGGGGATAACGCCCTTGGGGGCAGTCGCCGAGATGCCTATTGCGGTGAACAGGAAGGGGAACAGGTAGCCCGCGAGGCTGCCGGCGTTGCAGAGGAAGCTCTGTATGGAGTATGCCAGCCCCTTCTGCTTCTCGTTGACCATGTCGCCGACCATCATCTTGAACGGCTGCATTGCCATGTTGATTGACGTGTCGAGGAACATGAGCGAGAACAGCCCGAATATCATGGCCGCGCCCACGCCCATGCCGAAGCTGCCGGCGTTGGGGAGCATGCACATCACGAGGACGGCGATGAGTGCGCCGACGAACAGGTAGGGTATTCGTCGCCCGAAGCGCGTCCACGTGCGGTCGCTAAGCACGCCGATGATGGGCTGTATGATGATGCCCGCCAGCGGCGGCAGTATCCAGAAATAGCTTAGGTTGTGCGGGTCTGCGCCGAGGGTGGCGAAGATGCGCGATATGTTCGCGCTCTGCAGCGCGTAGGCTATCTGCACTCCGAAGAACCCGAAACTCAGGTTCCAGAGTTTCCAGAAACTTAGGTTGGGAGGAGTTTTCATGAATGTGTCGAATTTAGTCGTTTGTCAAATAATACATTAAGTGTCAAGTGTTTCCCTGGGGAGCGATGCCGTCTGTCATCCCCTGCCGATGCGGCTGTACAGCCAGCTTATCTCGTCAGCCCATAGCGACTGGTCGGGCGTTTCGAGTATCAGGGGTATGCCGTCGAGCCGCTGGTCGTTCATCAGGCGGGAGAACGCCTCCTCGCCGAGAGTGCCGCGTCC
>URTA01000073.1 GCA_900550645.1 uncultured Porphyromonadaceae bacterium | reverse complement strand
ATCAGCCCTTTTTTCTCGCCAACTCTCCGAAAAGTTTAGCGGACACCAATAAATCACAAACATTACCAACCAGCTTGCAGATAAAATTTCTCCGCACTAACTTTGCAAACAAAACCAAGGGCAGTGACTGAAAACGCTGTCCGATAAAACCAGAACAATATGCTTCTAATAATGGCACAGCGTTGGAATATCGTCAACGTATTATTTGACATCATTTTTTTTGCCCAGTTCCTTTGGGCATGCAAGATTTTGCGAGCCAAATGTCGAGGGGCCGGCTATTATTTCCTCGCTTTCTTTCTCCCCATAATCGGACTGATTATAGCTATGTGTCTGAAGAGTCTAAATCCATTTGATGACGAAGACACAGATGCAAATCAAAGCGAGTAATAACCCGCAAATCCAATGAGCGAGAGGGTGAAGCAAAAAGCATTTGCTCAACAATGATATGGTCTCCGCGCACTGAACCGCGGATAAGAATTTGACTTTCGGGAATATTTTATTAAATTTGCAGCATCAGACTCGCCTCGCGTTCATGAAGCGTCTCCGAAACATCCGAATTTCAACCATATCATATATGCAAATGCAGAAAAAGTTACTCACCCTGATTTTGCCGGGACTGCTCGCCGCCCCGGCGGCATTGGCGCAGTTGCCGGTGCAGAGGGTCGCCAAGTCCCTCCCCGTGGAGAACAGCCTCCGCGAGAAAATCACGCCTCCGCAGAAACTCCGCATACTCGAACAATCCAACGGCTCGCTGACGGCGGACTTCTCATGCCGCGACGCTGCCAACGAGACGGTGTTCTGGAGCGAGAATTTCGACAACGGCATGGTCGGCTGGACAGAAACCAAGGGGGAAACCCAGGAGGTGACGTGGACACTGAAGCAGAACACCTCGCTCCCGTTCTCCGCCATTGACCCAGAGGACAAGCAGTCGCTGTTTGTAGACGGTCCATACCAGATTTTCAAGCGTGAAATCTCCTCGCTCACTTCGCCGCAAATCAGCATCCCCGACAACGCGATGCTGCGTCTGTGGATGTGCTTCTCACTCAATTTCAACGACGAGTGCGCACTCGAGATAAGCATCTCTACCGACGGCTTCGAGACTTCGGAACGCCTATACACCACCCTCGACGAGACAGGCGAGAAGCAGAACCAGTGGCGAGCCATCGCCGCTTCGCTCGAGCAGTATGCCGAGCAGACGGCGCAGATACGCTTCACATACACCTACGGCAAGAAGGAGAATTTCCAGACCGGCGGCTACATGGGTTCGTTCTACATCGACGGCATCACCGTCAGCGGCTCGCAGCCTGTGACGGAAATCAACGTCATGACCGGCGAGGAGATAGAGTTTGTTGACTTGAGCGCGGGCGACCCCGTGGAGTGGCTGTGGACGATGCCGGGCGCAGTCCCCGAGACAAGCACAGAGAAGAACCCGACGGTATACTACACACGCGACGGCAAGTATGACGTGACCCTGCGCGTGAAGGACGCTGCCGGCAACGAGGCTGAAGTCACCAAGCCCGGGCTGGTGAACGTGACCGGCACTGAGCCTGTGGCACGCATCACGCCCCCGGCGACATTCCGCTATGCCTCAACCCGCCGACACATGGTCGCCCCGATGGCGAAGGTGACTTTCACCGACGGCTCTGACGGCTTCCCGACAGCATGGGACTGGGACATCACCGGCGTATGCGAGGACAACAACGACCACCTGACCGCCAACACCGAAAGCGTGGATGTGAACTACTGGTGGCAGCACGATTGGGACGCTACGCTGACCGTTTCCAACCAGCACGGCACATCGACGGCGACTGCCCCGATGAGCGCGGAATACTACGGATCAGTCAGCAACCTTCTGCCCGGCGACAACCTGACCACCTTCTCGCTCGAGGGGCGCGGCACATTCCCCGGCTCAAACTCCATGGGCATCACGGCTTACGCCGAGAAATTCTCCAAGCCCTCCGTACCCATAGTGCTTGCCGGCGCAACAGTGTTCTTCACCAAGAACACCACCGTTGAGCTGATAGACCAGATAGCCGACGTGGGCGTGCACCTCTACACCTGCGAGAACGGCAAGCCCGGCAAGAAGATTGACTCTGACTGGTGGCGCGTTTTCGAGCTGGAAATATCCGAAGACCCCTCTACGGTCGCCGGCACCAGCTTTGAATTCAGCTCGCACCCGGTGATAAATGACGAGTTCTTCATAGTCGTTGACGGCATTCCCGACATCACATACGAAGCCGACGTGGCATTCGCCATGGCATCATTCCGTGGCTCTGACGGCACGGCATGGATGCTCAAGAACGGCGAATGGATTGAGGTAAGCAGCTATTTCCCCGCCGGGGCGAACCATACCTCATACGCCATATACCCCTACATCACCCACTCCGTGATGTCTCCCCTGCCCCTGACCACCTCCTCGACCATAGAGGTGAGCGGCAATAAGGGCACTGCGGAATACCAATTCTTCTCGCTCATGGGCTACGAAACGCCGGTATGCGACAGCGACTGGTGCCGCGTCATCAGCGAGCCTAACGGACTGACGCTCGACACGCTCGTGATAGAATATGACGAGAACCCCTCGGAGACCGCCGACCGCACGGCACACATCACGCTGACCGACGGCGCGTCGGAATACGTCATCACCGTGCATCAGGACAGCCGCCAGGGCGGCATAGCCGAAGCAGCCGCCGACAGCAGCATCTCGATGCAGGGCGGCATACTGACAGTCAATGCCGCAGAAGGCACACAGGTAGCAGTCTACACCGCAGAAGGCACACAGGTAGCCGCAGCCACAGGCTCTGCCGTCATCGACCTGCGCGGCATGGCAGCCGGCCTCTACATAGTCCGCGCCGGCGACACCGTCCGCAAGGTAATCCTCTGACAATAATCCGTCCATACACAAACGGAGTGCGCCTCATTGAGACGCACTCCGTTTTTTTGCATCCCAAAAATCATAGTCACCTTATCCATGCCATTACTGCCAGAGTTCTCGGAGAACTCGGAGACCTCCGACATTCGGGCCTCTGCTATCCCATGCGGACGGCAAAACTGCTTAAAAGAAAACGGGGCAGACACAGCCGTGTCCGCCCCGCCTATCGTGTTTATGGTATCAGATTGTTCAGTCGATTTCCTCGTCTGCCTCGTAGCCGCCCATCTCGCGGATGGCGTTCTTCAGCATTACGTACTGCTGGAAGAGGTGGTTTACGGGGATTTCGTCCTCGGTGTAGTCGTGCATCGGGCTCTTGAGGAAGAAACTCAGGAAACGCTGGATGCCGTAACGGCCGTCGCGTGCAGCGAGGTCGCTCAGCAGCACGAGGTCGAGGCAGAGGGGCGCTGCGAGGATTGAGTCGCGGCAGAGGAAGTTGATCTTGATCTGCATGGGATAGCCCATCCAGCCGAAGATGTCGATGTTGTCCCATCCCTCCTTGTTGTCATTGCGCGGGGGATAGTAGTTGATGCGTACCTTGTGGTAGTACTGGGTGTCCTCGTCGTTGCCGTGGCCGTAGAGGTCTGGCTGGTTCTCCGGCACGAGGATAGACTCGAGTGTGGAGAGCTTGGAAACCTCTTTTGTGCGGAAGTTGGCAGGTTCGTCGAGCACAAGGCCGTCGCGGTTGCCGAGGATGTTGGTTGAGAACCAGCCTGACAGGCCGAGGCAGCGAGTGCCGATGATGGGTGCGAAGCCTGACTTGACGAGTGTCTGGCCGGTCTTGAAGTCCTTGCCGGCGATAGGCATCTTGACCTTGGCAGAGAGCTCCCACATAGCGGGTATGTCAACAGTGGTGTTGGGCGCGCCCATGATGAAGGGGCAGCCTTCTGTCAACGCGGCGTAGGCGTAGCACATTGATGGGGCGATGTGCTCGCGGTCGTCGGCCTTCATAGCCTCTTCGAGTACGGCGAGTGTGCCGTGGTACTTCTGGTCAACAGGTACGTACACCTCTGTGGAAGCAGCCCAGAGAACGACGATGCGCTCTACGCCGCTTTCCTTCTTGAAGTTGCGGATGTCCTCACGCAGACGCTCTACCATCTCCCAGCGGGTGATGTTGCCCATGATGTTGTCGCCGTCGAGACGCTTTGCGTAGTTGTGGTCGAAAGCGGCCTTCATCGGCTTGATCTTGATGAGTTCGTCCTTAACCGGCTCGATGTCCTTCTCTTTGAGGACCTCGGCGTTGAGGGCTGACTCGTAAGCGTTTGCGGGATATACGTCCCATGCGCCGAAGACGATGTCGTCGAGCGATGCCAGGGGAACTATTTCATTGTAGTGGAGGTATTTCTTGTCCTTGCCGCGTCCTACACGTATCTTGTCATACTGTGTCATGGACCCTACGGGTTTGGCCAGTCCTTTGCGTGTCATGAACACGCCGGTCATGAATGTGGAGGAAACTGCACCGAGTCCTACCACGAGCACACCTAACTTCCCGTTAGGCTTCTTAGCTGTTGGTGTTGCCATATCTGTTGTATTTTCTTGTTTTCAATTTTCGGTTTCCGCGCTCCCTCTGCACCGCGCAAAGCCGCGCCCGCGTGGTCGTGCGAAAAAAATGTGCGTAAAGGTATAACGAATTAGCCGCCGGGCAAAGCAATTTAGGTCAAAAACGACAACGGCAATATGTAAATAATGTCA
The DNA here is from genome assembly GCA_900550645.1 of uncultured Porphyromonadaceae bacterium. Classification (GTDB taxonomy): domain Bacteria; phylum Bacteroidota; class Bacteroidia; order Bacteroidales; family Muribaculaceae; genus Lepagella. The sequence continues at coordinate 7,444 of URTA01000073.1, read as the reverse complement.
ACAATCGATTTATCAGCAAATATACGCCAATTAACCCACAATCAACAGCTTCAATGTTAGATTGTCTTTACCAGCCTTTGCCCGTTTTTTGGTCATTTACACCCCAAAGCGGCGGGGATTTCATCGAGGCTGGAGATGATGCACGGATGCGTGACAGCATCCTCCTCTGCCGTCCACCCCTTGCCCTTGAGCCAAAGGACACTGCAGCCGAGGCTTTCTGCCGGCACGATGTCCTTGCGGTAGCTGTCGCCTACGACAAGCACCTCCTCCGGCCGCATGCCGAGGGCTTCGACGCCCATGCGGAATATCGCGGGGTCGGGCTTGCGCACTCCTACCACTGCGCTCTCGATGACACTGCGGAAGTAGCGGTCGAGGTCAAAGTCGCGCAGCACGCTCTCCACGTTGCCGTAGAAGTTTGAGACAAGCACGAGCGGGTAATGCGCGGCGAGGGTTTCTAGTACCGGGCGGGCGCGTTCTATCGAGGCGCGAGCCGAAGCATAGCACTCGTCGGCAGTCTGCCGCGCCTTCTCGTCGAGGCTCTCCGCCGGCAACGCGCCGTGGTCGCAGACGTATTGCAGCTCAATGCGCATCTTGATGCCCAGCAGGTCGCGAAAATTATGGTGCGGCAGTATGTGCCGCGTGCGTGCCAGCTCACGCTCGGCATGGACGTATGCGTCGCGGAACAGGCTCTTGTCGATGTCGATGCCGCACTTGCGGTAGGCATCCCATATCACTTCGCTCCAGTGGTCGCCGCCGCTGTCGAGCGTGCCGCCGTAATCGAAGATTATTCCTTTGATATGTTTCATTTCCATTGGTCGAATTATCTGAAGTCGCCGTTTTCTACGCGGCGCGTCATTTCGCGGCAGATGCGTTCATGCCGCCATATCATATATATGAGGAAAGCGTTGAGTACCGTCAGCTCGAAAGCGAAATACAGCCACGGCATCCGGAAGATGATGATGGCGGCAAACAGGGCGAAGCAACGTGTGTTGAACGACAGTATGTTGGTGTATTTCATCAGCGGGCGGCTCGCAGCGCGGAACGACTGGCGGAACGACTCGGGGGCTACGCTGCCGAAGCGGTCATGGAGCGTGCGGCGCAGCCGCTGCATGGCGGGGGTGCGCTTCTCCTGGCCGACAGTATAGTTGGTGTAGAACATGAGCGTGAACTTGGCGAAAAAGTCCTTGCGCCACGACATGGCGTGAAACTTCTGCCACAGGTCTGCTGCGGTGTCGAGTTCGCTCCCCTCCTTCCCTTTGAGGAAAAAGAGGTGGAACTGGCGGTAATAGTCTGCCATTGCCGCCTGTATGCCGTGGAACACGCCGGTGACGACGGCGACCGCCCATATCAGCCACGGCCACTCCCCGAAGAACTCCGAGGTGGCGTTGACGCGCAAGCAAATAGCGGAATATATGGCGGCAAACCAGATGTCGCCGCTCACGCCGTCGAGTATGCGCCCGATGCGTGAATACTGCTTGGTCATGCGTGCCAGCTGGCCGTCGGCGCTGTCGAATGTGTCAGCCCACAGCAGCAGCACCGCCCCCGCGATGTTGTACCATGTATTGTCAAACCAAAACAGCAACGCCGCGCCGAGGCCCAGGAATATCGAGGCTATCGTGATGGCATTGGGCGAAATGTGCAGCTTCTTGGCCAGGCACGCCCACGCGAAGCCCAGCGGGCGGTGGAACACGAGGTCAAACCATTCCTCAGTGTCCTCCGACTTGAGTGTCTCGCGATACTGCTGGCGGAGTGATTTCTTCTGTTCAGTCATTCTTCTTGCGGTATTGTTTTACGGCGGCGAGTATTCCCTTTGCTATCCACGGCGCGGCATCGGCGCGGCAGGGCGCGAAGCTGGGCCAGTCGTTGAAGTCGATGATGCGTATCGAGCCGTCGGGGTCAACGATGCAGTCGCCGCCGTAGATGCGGATGTCAAGCACCTCGGCAGCCCGCTGGCAGATGTCGCGCAGGTACTGCTCGTCAAATTTCAGGTGGCGTGCCGCGCCGTTGATTGCCTCCAGCCCGTACTTGCCGTGTCCCGCCTCAAAGGGATAGAACCAGTAGAAGAACGGCTGGCCGGCAACGCCGTAGAACTTGATGAGGTCGCCTACGAGGTGGCGGTTGATGACCGCACGCTTGATGCCACGGTAGAAGTACTCTTTCAGCACCTCCTGCGCCTCCTCGGCGTGGCGGCAGTAGCTCACATCCTCCTTGTGCATGGCGTGGAAATCGCCGCGCTTGATCCAGCACGACTCGAAGCCGGCACGCTGCAACGCCTCGGTGATGTTCTCGTCGGTATCGACGATGAGGCTCTCGGGATAAGGTATGTCATTGCCCAGCAGCATGCGGGTCATGCGCTCGCGGGTGCAGTTCTCGATGCCGTGGCCGGAATTGATGACCAACGCGCCGGCATCCTCCATTTCCTGAAGGCGTGCTATCGACGACTGCTCACGGCACATGTTGACGATTATGTCCTCCTCAATCTGCGCATTGCGGAACTCCTCCTCACTGTAGATGGTCACTTCGCATCCGCGCTTGCGCAGATGCTCCACGGCGGCGTTGAAGATGGCGGCATCATTGCCGATATGGTTCGGCGAGTATGCCCCAGCTCTCATCACCCCCGCTATCTTGATATTTGCCATAACTGTTACTGTGGTATGCGGCGCACGCTCATGCGCCGATGAAACGTTTTGCTGTGTCTATGTCGGCGGCGTGATCCACGTCGATTATCTTGCCCAGGTCGTAGCCGCGTATGTCGAAACCGGCAGCCACCAGCGCACGCTGGTAGTTGCGCATACGGCTCACGCCGTCGGCCAGGCACTTTTCCAGCACGTCAATGGCTCGCTCTGACAGGCCGTAGATGCCGCCAGAGATGTAGCGGTCTGCTCCGGTGGGCGCATCGCGGAAAGCGGTGATGCGCATATCCGCGTCAACGTCGATGTAGAGAGGCTTCTCGTCATCGATGTATGTGGTCATCGCCATCATGCCGTCCACCTGCGGCGGCGCGGCTGAGTATGCCTCGACATAGCGGGCGAAGTCCTCACGGCGGAAGATGGTGTCAACCGTTGTGAGGATGAACCGCCCCTTGCCGCGCATCAGGCGGCTCAACTCATAGAAGCTGTGCATCGAGCTGGGCGTGGTGCGCACCACGAGCGTCAAAGGCACGGCGAGACGACCCTTCAGCTCCTCGAGATACTGCCGCACGGCAGTCATCTGCTCATTGACAATTATGCTGACAGACTCTGCGCCGAGCGACACAAAAATGTCTATAAGCCGCTCTATCATCGGGCGGCCGTCCAAATCTACGAGCGGCTTGGGCAGTGCAACGCCCTCCTGCACGAGGCGGCTTCCCTCGCCGGCTGCTATTATTCCGTAGTGCATTGTTCCTCCTGTTGCTTGTCGCCCTCGGCAGGCTTAGGCGTTGCCTGGGCTTCCTGTTTCTGTTCCTTTGTCTCCTTAGGGGCTTCCTTGCCCTCTTTCGGCTTGTCCTTGCTCTTTCGCTCCTGCAATGGCTTGAGCGGGTTGCGGGCAGCATGGTCAAAGTCGCGGCGGCTGCGCAGTATGTCGAGTGCGGCATAGATGGCATGGCGCATAGACAGCGGGTCTGCCACCCCCTTGCCGGCAATGTCATAGCCGGTGCCGTGGTCGGGCGACGTGCGCACATACTTCAGTCCGGCAGTAAAATTCACTCCGTCAGTGCCGGCAATGGTCTTGAACGGCGCAAGCCCCTGGTCATGGTACATAGCCACCACGCCGTCAAACTTGCGGTACGCGCCGCTGCCGAAAAAGCCGTCGGCAGCATACGGACCGAAAGCCATGATGCCGCGCTCGCGCAGGGCATCGACAGCCGGGCGTATGACCGTATCGTCCTCGTCGCCGGCGATGCCGTGGTCGCCGCAATGGGGGTTCAGCCCGAGCACGGCAATGCGCGGACGCTCGCAGCGGAAATCGCGGCGCAGCGAACCGTCAAACCGCTCCACGGTGTCAGTGACCGATGCTGCCGTGATATGCTCCGCTATTTTGGACACCGGCAGGTGCGTGGTTACAAGGGCTACGCGCAGCATCTCGTTGAAAAGTATCATCAGCGCCTTGCCGCCGTCAGCGTCCTCCTCGCTGCGGAATTTCGCCTCGAGGTATTCCGTATGTCCCGGGAAGTCGAACCCTTCGCCGTGGATGGTGTTCTTGTCTATCGGAGCGGTGACAAGCACGTCAATCTCGCCGGCCTCGAGCGCGTCGCATGCTGCCTCGAGGGCGAGCAGTGCCGCATGCCCGGCAGCCTCGTCAGCCACTCCTGGGTTGACCTTGACATCCTCCGTCATCACGTCCACCAGATTGACCGCATTGTCCGAAGCCTCAGCGGCTGACGCAACGCGGCGTACGCGCAGCTCCCCGCAGCCCAACGTCTTGCGATAGAACGCCATAGCCTTGTCCGACCCGAAAATCACCGGGGTAAACAGTTCTGGCATCAGCTCATCGTCGAGAGCCTTGATTATGACCTCATAACCAATGCCGTTCATGTCGCCGTGGGTGATACCGACTCTAATATGTCTGGACATAACTGTATCGTATTGTGAACTGCAAAGTTAATAAAAAAATCCGACACCCCGGGCATCTGCACCGCCGCTCGCACTGCTTATTATCCGTATTCCGAAGAATCTGCGCAACTGATATGCAACCGGGGTTGATTCAACGGCGGTTGCATATCCGACACAACATGACATAAAGAGAGAAGTGCCAAAATGTGCAGACTGCGCATGATTGGGCGGTAAGGCAGGGACAGTGCGCATAATCAGAGTTCTCGGAGAACTCTGAGGACTCTGACGCTCATTCAGAAACGACAAAGGGGTGCGCCTTCGCGGCACACCCCCAGAGATGATACGGTTTGTATGTTTATCGTCAGATGCGGACTTTCACAGTCTTGACTGTGCCGTTCTGCGTAGTGCGTACCACGTAGATGCCGTCGGCAAGGCCGCTGATGCTGGCTTCGCCGCTGACTGTGCGTGTGTTGGCTACGCTAATGCCGGAGATGGTGTATACCTCAACAGTTGCATCGGCTGCGTTGACGGTGATTGTCCCTGCGCCTGTGCGTACGATGACCGCAGTGTCGCTTTCGTCTACCAGTTTAACGCCGGTTGTGCCGTTGCTGTAGTGCAGGATGAACTGCTCGGTCTCGACGCCAGCTGCGTTCTTGAACATGCCGGCGGGGATAATCATGTAGTAGTCGGTATAGTCGGCGAGTGTCACAGATACTGTGTAGTAGACCATGTCAGAGGGCCAGATGCGCGGGCTGCGCTTGGAGGAAGTAAGCGACCATTCCTCAAAGTCATATCCGAGAGCGTCTGTGCCGGTGACGGTGCCGTCCTCATTCATAGTGCCTTTCAGGAATTTTGCAGACGACAGTTTGCTGCGCACTGCAGTCACATCCTCGTCAAAGTTGAGCGTCACGCCGTCAAAGTAGCGGATTGTAGCGTCGTTTTCGGGGTTGAACGAAGAGGGCTGGAGAGAAGGAACTTCCACATAGTTGCCCACATAGTGAAGCACGCGACGTTCGTTGACCTTGCCAGTATTGTCAGCCACGATGCCGGCGGGGATTGTAATGTAATAATCTGTGCCCTCGGCGAGGTTGAGCGGCTGTACTGCGCCATTTGCGGTGCGCGGAGTGAGGGTAAGGCTTGAGGCTGTACCTGCCAGCGATGCGGTCCAGTGGTCAACAGCGACGATGTCGCCTACGGGAACACCGGCTGCGAGCGGGCCTGCCTGTACCGTTATCGCGGGTTCGTTGTCTTGTACCGAGTATGAACCGGCGCTTTCAGCATAGTTCAGTTGTATGTATGTCAGCGTCTCAACTGTGTTGCCGTCTGCCGGGGTTATAGTCTCGACAGCTGCGTAGCCGGGGAGATCCTCGATGATGCGTGACGAAGTGAACACGTCTGTCCAGCTGCCGGTGTAGTTGCTCTTGCAGCCGGCGGGGACATGGAGCTTGCAGGTCGAAGGCACGTTGTAGAACGGTGATTCGTATGACTCATACCAGTCTTCGAGCGTCGGAGCTGTCGATGCGTATGAATTGACTGTTGCCAACGATGTGCAGCCGAAGAATACGCGGATGCCCATGTATGTCAGCGATGAGGGGAGTGTCACAGTGGCGAGAGCTGGGCTGCTGGCAAATACAGCATCGGGGAGCATCACCACGCCCTCGGGTATTGTGAATGACGTAAGACCTGTACCGGCAAAAGACTGCTCACCGAGGAATACGACAGTTGAGGGCATGTTGATCTCTGTGAGCGAAGCAGCAGCCTCGAATGAGGATTCGTCAAATGCGCGGAACCCTTCGGGCAGCGTCACTTTGGTCACATTTGAGCCAAAGAATGCGCCACCGGAAATGCCAACACATGCATTGTCCACAGTCACCTCTGTATTGGCGCAAGCACTGGGGTAGAGGTAGAGGAGACGCTTGTCTGAAGAATAGATGCAGTCGCCCACCTTTGTGAAATTGGTATTGCCAGAAGCCACGGAGAACGACGTGAGCGGGCATCTTACGAACGCGGTAGAGCCGATGTTTGCAAGGTCGCGCGGCAAAGTGATTTCACCGGCCAGGCCACTGTCAAGAAAGCACTCGTCACCGATAGAGGTAACGGTAGCCGGAATGGCAATCGACGTGAGCGCAGTTGTGCCGTTGAATGTGCCGTCCTTCAGCTCTGTGAGGTTGGAGGGGAGTGTCACCGATGCCAGCTTGCTGCAAAACAGGAACGCCTTTGCGCCGAGGTCTGTCACACTGGCGGGAACGGAAACCGACGTGAGGCCGCTCTTGTAGAAGCAAGATGTGCCGATTGAGGTGAGGGTAGAGGGAAGAGATATGGAAGTCATCGATGTGCAGGTGAAGAAGCAGCTGCCGCCGATTGAGGTCACGCCCTCAGGGATAGCTATCGTGGGGAAAACAGCACCGTAGAAAGCGTTGTCGCCGATTGTTGTCAGCTGGCTGCCCTCGTCAAATGTCACGCTGGCGAGCTTGCTGCAGCTGCGGAATGCGCCTTTGTCAATGGTCTTGACAGTAGCAGGGATATTGACGCTGGTGATTTTTGCCCAGTAGAACGCATCCTCGTCAATAGACACGAGGGTGTATTCCGTGCCGTCGTTTGTGACCTTGCTGGTCAGCGTCAGGGCACCCGTGCAGTCGGATGTTGCATCGGTGATGCCCACTGTGTTGTTTTCCTTCACCGTGTAGACAACGCCATTCTGTGTGAACGTCTCGCCTACGGCAAATGCGCTGCACGTCGTAAAGAGCGCGAGCGACAAAGTGAGTAGCTGTTGTTTCATTACAAATTGGTCTTAGTGTGAATGATATTATCCGCAAAGTTAGCCAAAATGCGCGAAACACAAAATAAAAAGAGCCAATTTATCGCTGTTTTTTCACGGCTCTTTCATTTAACTTTGGGGGACTGTTTCAAGA
>URTA01000072.1 GCA_900550645.1 uncultured Porphyromonadaceae bacterium | reverse complement strand
CTATCTGCTCATAATACCTGCTAACGCTTTGTCAATCTGGCTTAATATGCGAGGCAATTCCTCTTTCGGTGGAATAGGCACATAGCACTGTTTTAGCTTCGGGCGTGATAGGTTATAGAATGCTTGCCCCGATTTCTTCGTGATAGTTCGGCAGTAGTTATGATAATATCCTGTTTGAAAGAAATAATAAAGATACTTACCAAGATTATTGTCTGAATATAAGGGCGATAGCAACAATACGAAACCGCCGGCAACTACATTGTTATAATCTTGCTCGACCAATGCTGTTTTACCGATTTTCTCTAACGATGATACGGCAGGGCTAATGAATGTACCCTGTCTTAAATAGAGGTTATCGGGAACATACTTAGCTGAAATCATTATATCATCAGCTCTGAACATCATTTGTCCCTCCTCTATATTTCCACCGCGAAGAACCCTAACCATAGGGTCTCTTTTGTCGGCAAGGTTTTCTTTCTTATAAGAAAGTCCAGTGCTATCAAGTATCAACTCTCCAAGCGTTGTCCACCGCCAAGTGTCTGGAATTTCAAATGGCAGGCGGTCGTCGATAATGACTTCTTCGCCATCGATGTTCTGACGGTACCTGTTATCGTCACCTCGGAAGATGCGGCTCGCGGCCAGTGCCGACTTCTTCAGCTTGCCCTCCTTGACAAGCCACTTCTTCTCCTCGGCTATCTCGGCAAGCAGCTGTTCGGCAGTCCCCTCGGATTCAATCTGAGGCACAAGTCTACCCTGTATTGCTTCTTGAAGAATAGAATTCTTGAGATTCTCGTTTAACCCATTATTCAAGGTCTCTTTTTGGATATTGTATAAATCATATCGTTTAGCGAGAGGGAGAAGTTGCAATATTACATCGGTTACTCTAATCTGCTCTTTGATAGGTGGTACAGGAATTAACCGAGGCTTCATGTTTTTCATTGAAACATGAATCATGGTGCTTCCCGTTGTCGAGGACTTCACTTGCATTTTATCATACAAGAAGAAATAATACAGATATTCTCTGCACAAAACTCTTGAATCAAATTTCACATTCCAAATATGGTAATGGAAAATCGTTTTGTCGCCTTCCCATATTTGAGGTCCAAACGAAGCAGACCATGCGTAAAGCAAATCACCTTTATTGCAGTATTTATCCTCAGGAAGCTCCAAATCAGAATAATACCATTGATTATTTGTGAAGAAATTACCTACCCGAAGGACTTTATATTTACCTTTGGATAAAAGTTCTTCTTTCTTATAGGCGCGTCCATTTATAAAAGTTAATACATCTTGCATTCGGCACCAGGTCCAGGAGTCGGGGATGGCGAATGGGATTTCGGAGTCGATGCAGCGGACGGCGCCGTCGGCCATCTTCTCATAATAGGAACTAACCGAAGAAGATAAAACAATATATTTGAGGTAAAATATCATCTCAACAACAATAGCATGGACTTACTGCCTTTTGAAACTGCTCTACGCAATGCGAACATGGCGGAGAATACCATCAAGGCTTACCTATATGCCTTGCGAGAGTTTCACTCACGCCATAAAGAGATCTCCAAACGAGATCTGCTCATCTACAAGACCTATCTGATCGAATCGTTCAAGCCCAAAACCGTCAACCTGCGCATTCAGGCTATGAACAAATACCTCGATTTCATCAGCAAACCGAAGATACGTCTAAAATCGGTGAAAGTGCAACAACGCAGCTATCTTGAGAATGTCATCAGCAATGCTGACTATGTTTTCCTGAAACGAAAACTCAAACAAGAAGAAAACCTCACATGGTATTTCGCTGTGCGCTATCTCGCTGCGACTGGCTCCCGTATAAGCGAACTCATCCAAATCAAAGTTGAGCATGTCAATGTTGGCTACTTTGACATCTACACCAAAGGCGGAAAGATACGTCGTATATACATCCCTAAAAAACTACGTGTTGAGACCAATCAATGGCTCGGGAAACAGCTTCGCTCATCTGGCTACCTGTTTCTCAACCGCTTCGGAGACCGCATCACCGCAAGAGGCATTGCGCAGCAACTGAAGAACTATGCTGAGAAATATGGACTCACCCCTTCAGTAGTCTATCCACACTCCTTCCGGCATCGGTTTGCCAAAAATTTCCTTGAAAAATTCAATGACATATCTCTTCTGGCAGACCTGATGGGACATGAAAGCATCGAAACCACCAGAATATACCTCCGAAGAAGTTCTACCGAACAACAGGAAATTGTCGATAAAATAATCACCTGGTAAAAAACGGCCTTATACCACGATAAAACCATGTTATGGCTGACTCGGAGTCTGCGGAGAAATGGAAAGCGACCTCTCTCCTGTTACAATGCATGATTGCACGGGCTGCCTGGACGATACCTCTAAGGTATCAAATCTATGCCGTCTTTGCCCTTCCTCTGTATATGGCAACGCCGCTACAGCAGCGCCGCCATGTACAGAGGCAGGTACAATATGCCGTCCTCCTCGCGGACATCCTTGTCGTGCAATACGTATGGCGTTGACAGCAGGGCGGAATACTTGCCGATAAACTTGCGCAGCGAAGTCAAGGTGTAAGTCTTGCCGGACTTCACCTCGATGGGCGAAATGTTGTGCCGGCTCGTTATCCGCGACTTGGAGATGAGGAAATCTATCTCCATGCGCTCTTCAGACGACTGGCTCGAACTCTTGCTGAAGAAATACAGCTTGTGACCGGCAGCCCGAAGCATCTGGGCAACAATGTTCTCAACAAGCATACCCTCGTTCACCTCAAGTTTGCCGAACATGAGCTTGCGGTACAAGTCCTCGCTTGCCACCCCCCGCTCGTCAAAGGCGTGGCTTATAAGCAGCCCCGTATCTCCCATATAGCATTTCAGCGTGGTGCGCTCCTCATTGAGCTTCAGCCCGATGCTCGGCTCTGACGAGTTATAGCAGCAGTTGATGATTTTCGCATCACTCAGCCAGAAGAACGCATCGGCATAATCCCTCAGCCGTGCATCAGATTTCAACGCTGACAAGCGGAACTTCTTCTCGTGCTTCTGCAGCTGGCCCGACAGTTCGTCGAAAATGGCAGCCACCTTGGTTTCCTGTCGGTCGGCATACTTGTTTATGTCGTTGCGGTACAGCGAGAGTATGTCGCGCTTTATACTGTCAACCCTGGCAAAGTCACGGCTTGCTACGTATTCGGCAACGGCCTGCGGCATACCCCCCACTATCATGTACTGGCGGAAATAATCCAACGCGCGGCGGTGGAATGTCCCCATCTCCTTCCGTGCCGCAAACCGGTCGCGGATATACGGCATCATCATGTCGTCGCCCATTGCCCATAAGAACTCCTCGAAGTCCATAGGAAACATTTCTATGGCATGTTCCTCCGACGGTATCATGATGTCCTTGACATTCTTCTTTATGGAAATCAGCGAGCCAGTCTCAATGTAGTCATAACGGCGGTCAGCGACAAGATGCTTTATGGCAGAACGCGCTCGCGGACAAAACTGCACCTCGTCAAATATCACCAACGACCGGGCTTCCTCGTCTGCTGAACGCCTCGGTGTCAACTTCTTGTGGCAGTATAACTCGAGGTTGAACAGCAGTGTGTCGAGGTCATCAAGATACAGGTCAAAAAACTCCGTCACCTGCGGGTTCACCCTGCTGAAATCGACGAGTATGTACGAGTCATATTCGCTTCGGGCAAACTTCTCCACAATATAGCTCTTGCCTATACGACGTGCGCCCTCAATCAGGAGGGCTACATTCCCTTTTCTAACTCGCTTCCATTCAAGCAGTTGTTCATATATCTTACGTTTCATGCCAATGTATTCTTCACATAATGACGTTTTTCGGAGTGCCGAAATCGCACATAATGACGATTTTTCGCAGTGCAAATATACACATAATTGAGAAATTTCAGGATATGCGAAGATAAAAAACTGTGTAGCCATATCCTCGCAGGATAGGGACACGGCGTTCCACTCAGTCTCCTGAAACAACCTCTTCTTCGTGGGATTCGGCGGTGGCAGCTTTGTCGGAGCTGTTCTTGCCGGCATCGTCAGCGGGAGCTTCAATCGGTTCGTCCTCGTCCGTCTCCTCGCCGAGCATGGCGAGTATCTGGCGGCTGACGGCTATGGCCTGCGTGAGTTCGCCTCGCAACTCCTTCTGGTGGCGCAGTCCGACGAGGTACAACGGCAGTCCGAATGGCACGAACCACATAAACACCTTTGCCAGCATGCGGTGCGATGAGGGTGAATATACCCATTCGCGGCGCAACACGGGATAGTCCATGAGCTTGCCGACAAGCAGTATATCGCGGCTGTCGGTCAGGTATGTGACAGTGTCTTCTAGCGTCTCGGCAAGGGCTGTCAGAGCCTCCATGTCGTAGCCGCGAGTCCAGTATTTGCGGTATGACATGCGGCGAGGCGACCGCGCCAGCAGCTGCCGCGCTGCCGTCATCACGCTGCGCAAGCGACTGACGGCTTCCTCTGTGGATATGTCGTTGATGATGACCTCTTTGAACGGCACGTTGCGCTGCGGTTTGTGTCCCAACAGGCGGCGCAGCTTGATGAGCCATGCGTCCTTGTCGAAGACTGCGGAGTCGTTCATCGCCTTGTAGGTTACGTATATGCCCAGCGGCGCGAGTATGAACGTGGAAATCCACATGCCCAGCCAGATGGGCCAGCGGCCGTCGCGAGCCATCTTGTATCCCGTATTGTCGATGATGTAGTATACCAGGAAGAGCAGCACGCTCACCACCAGCGGCGTGCCGAGGCCGCCCTTGCGTATGATTGCCCCAAGCGGTGCGCCGATGAAGAACATGATGAGGCACGCCACGGAGAGCGTGAACTTCTTGAGCAACTCTATCTCGTGGCGGCGCAGCGACTTCTTGTCGTCCTTCATCGACTCCGACTTGAACTCATAGTTGCCCTTGACCGACTCCACCTGATGGTGCGCCATCGAGAACACCTGCCGCAGCTCCGCCTCGGGCAGTTTCAGCAGCATCGAGTCCAGATCTGGCTTCTGCGCTGGCATCTTGACCTGCTTGAACGGCACTACGGCATGCTTCTTGGGGCTCCACTGCCGGTTCACGCCCACTATCGGCGAGGTAAGAAGCGACTTGCTGTACTGGTCGCCTATCGAGTCAACGCGCACATTTATCGAGTCTATGGTCTGCCGCAGCTCCGTAATGTTCTTGCCCACATACTGCTTGCGCATTGTCTGGTCGTCAAGGCGGTTGAAGTTGGCGTCAAAGGGGATAAGCACCTCCTTGTCGGCAAACTTCTCGCGACGGAATGGCACGTTCTGATCCAGCGAAGACTGGTCACGCAGGTTCTCAAACTGCTCGCCCCGAAACAGACGCAGATATAGGTAACGGTTGTCTTTGGTAAAGGCAATGCGAGCAGAGTCAGCCAGCACAATCGACGTATTGTCGCCCCCGCCGCTCACATCATATATCATCACACCCTTCAGCACGCCGGTATCGGGGTTCTTCTTCTCCACAAACAGGTTGTAGCCCGGTATCTGGTCATAGAACACCCCCTCGGGGATTTCCACCTCGGGAGATTTCTGCTTCATCGAGTACAGGAGCGTCCACATCTTGACCTGCGCGTGCGGCAGCACATCGTTCTGGAAGAAAAATGCGCCGACGGAAATGCCCGAAATCAGCACTATCAGCGGCGACATCACCTGCACCAGCGAGATGCCGGCAGCCTTCATGGCGGTAAGCTCGAACTTCTCGCCCAGGTTGCCGAAAGTCATCAGCGAGGCGAGCAGTATGGCCAGCGGCAACGCCATGGGCACCATGCTCACGGCGGCATAGAAGAACAGCTCCCCTATCACGTCGATGGGAAGCCCCTTGCCCACCATGTCGTCGATGTATTTCCACAGGAACTGCATCAGCACGATGAAAAGCACGATGAAGAACGTCATCGCGAACAGCGGCAGGAAACTCTTCAGTATGAAGGTATAGAGGCGTTTTATCAATACCATGTCTGCAAGACCGCCAGGCAACAGCCTCACGCGGTTTCAAGCCCCAAAGTTAGTCATAATTCCCCACTCTCCGAAATTTTTCCGCAATCCGCGCCATTTTCGCCGCCGCCACCGCCCGCTGCGCGAAAAAGGGAGGGCGAAAGTGGGCATATTCGCGCATTATTTAGTAACTTTGCCGTCAAAAGCCCCTCGGGGCTTCATGGCACAAGAAAACTAAATAAACACGAAATATTATGACACTTTTTGAACGCCTGACAGCCAAGGCGCAGGAACACCCCCAGCGTCTGGTACTTCCGGAATCTCTCGAACCTCGCACTCTCAAGGCCGCTGACGACATCATCGCTCGCGGCATCGCTGAGGTGATACTGATAGGCAACCGCGATGAAATCATGGCTAAAGCCGCTGAACTCGGCCTCGCCAACATCGCCAAAGCCACTGTCAACAACCCCGAAGACGCTTCATTCACAGAGAAATACGCAGAACTGTTCAAGGAACTGCGCAAGAAGAAAGGCGTGTCAATCGAAGAGGCCCGCAAGACCGTCAAGAATGCTCTCTACCTGGGCTGCCTGATGATCAAGGCCGGCGACGCAGACTGTATGGTAGCCGGCGCACTCAGCCCCACATCGCACGTGCTGCGTGCTGCATTCCAGGTGCTCAAGACAAAGCCGGGCATCTCCGTGGTCAGCGGCGCGTTCATCATGCTGCTCCCCGAGGGCTGCCAGTACGGCGAGAACGGCATGCTCATCTTCGCCGACTGTGCCGTTGTGCCTGACCCCACCAAGGAGGAACTGGCACAGATAGCCGTAGCTACCGCCAAGACCACTCGCGCCATTGCCGGCCTCGACCCCGTAATCGCCATGCTCAGCTTCTCTACTCGCGGCAGCGCGTCACACGAGAAGGTTGACAAGGTGCGCGAAGCCATGGAACTGGCCCGCGAGATGGCTCCCGAGCTGAAAATCGACGGCGAGATGCAGAGCGACGCTGCTATCGTCCCCTCGGTAGGCGCACAGAAAGCCCCGGACAGCACCGTGGCAGGCCACGCCAACACCCTCATCTTCCCCTCGCTGGAAACCGGCAACATCGCCTACAAGCTCGTGCAGCGTCTCGCTGGCGCAGGTGCTGTAGGCCCGATTCTCCAGGGTCTCGCCGCCCCGGTCAATGACCTCTCTCGCGGCGCAACTGTCGAGGACATCATCAACACCATCATCGTGACCTGCAACCAGGCCATCGGCGACAAAGGTCTCTGAAAATCATATCAACCTGAAGGAACAAAATACATCAAGATACATATATGAAAATATTAGTGCTCAACTGCGGAAGCAGCAGCGTCAAGTATAAGCTCATCGACTCCGAGAGCAAGGAAGTGCTCGCCGACGGCGGCGTGGAGAAAATCGGCCTGCCCGATTCATTCCTCAAGTTCAAGCGTCCCGACGGCAGCAAGGGCGTAATCACTGTCAACATGCCCGATGCCAAGGAGGCTGTCAAGAATGTGCTCAACCTCCTCACCGACCCCAAAGAGGGCGCGGTCAAGAGCCTCGACGAAATCGATGCCGTAGGACACCGCGTGGTGCACGGCATGGACAAGTTCAGCAAGTCGATGCTCATCACCCCCGAGGTTATCGAGAAAATACAGGAGTGCTACACCGTGGCTCCGCTCCACAACCCTGCCAACATGGCCGGTATAGACGCTATCACGCAGCTTATGCCCGGCAAGCCACAGGTGGGCGTGTTTGACACCGCATTTCACCAGACCATGCCCGCCAAGGCATATATGTACCCCCTGACATGGGAGGCATACGAGAAGTACGGCGTGCGCCGCTACGGTTTCCACGGCACGAGCCACCGCTACGTGTCGCGCCGCGCTTGCGAGTTCCTTGGCCTGGACTATGAGAAGCAGCGCATCATCACCTGCCACATCGGCAACGGTGCGTCGATCACTGCCATCAAGGACGGCGTGAGCATCGACACCTCCATGGGCCTCACCCCGACCGAAGGTCTGATGATGGGCACTCGCTGCGGCGACGTTGACCCGGGCGCGCTCGTTTACCTGATGAAGCGCATGAACCTCGACGTGGACGGCCTCAGCAACCTCATCAACAAGAAGTCCGGCGTGGCTGGCATCTCCGAAATCTCAAGCGACATGCGCTCCATTGAGGACGGCGTTGCCAAAGGCGACGAGCGTTGCACACTGACAATGGACATGTATGAATACCGCATACTGAAATATATCGGCGCATACGCAGCTGCACTCGGCGGCGTGGACGTGATAGTATTCACCGGCGGCGTGGGCGAGAACCAGCTCGGCACCCGCGAGGTCATCTGCCGCAAGCTCGAATACCTCGGCGTGACATTCAACCCCGAGGCCAACAAGCGCGGCATCGAGACCCTGCTGTCAGGTCCGGACTCCAAGGTAAAAGTCGTGGCTATCCCCACCGACGAGGAGCTGATGATAGCACAGGACACAGCAGAGATCGTAGCCGGCAAGTGATGCCGCGACGGTCGTAGACACACATAGAGCCGGAACGGGGAGGAGCATCGTTTTACCCCTCCCCTGTTCCGGTGTTTTTCATATCGCAACTTCCACACAATAATCCCCTGCAAGAAATGTTAGACATCATTTACTGGAACGCCGACCCGATAATGTTCTCACTCGGCGCACTCCATGTGCGGTGGTACGGCCTGGCATTCGCCATAGGCTTCATCATCGGCTACAACATCGTCTCGCGGATGTTCCGTCACGAAGGCGCACCCGAGAAGTGGCTCAGCATACTGTTCATATACGTCATCATCGCCACAATAGTCGGCGCACGCCTCGGCCATGTGTTCTTCTACGCCTGGGACTACTACTCGCAGCACCTATCCGAGATACCCAAGATATGGGAAGGAGGGCTGGCAAGCCACGGCGGCGGCATCGGCATCATCATCGCCGTGATACTGTTCTCGCGCTGTGTGGCGAAAAAGCCCGTGTCTTGGACTTTCGACAAACTCGTCATACCGATAGCGCTCGTCGGATGCCTGATACGCCTCGGCAACCTGATGAACAGCGAAATATACGGTGCGCCTACCGACATGCCCTGGGGATTTGTGTTCCAGCACAACGGCGAGACAGTGCCTATGCACCCCACGCAGCTCTACGAAGCCGCATGCTACCTGCTGCTGTTCTGCCTGTTGATGTGGATGTACTGGCGCAGGGGGCTGCAGCAGCGGCCGTGGCTCATCACCGGTACCGCATTCGTCGGCATTTTCGTGCCGCGCTTCCTCATAGAGTTTGTCAAGAACGTCCAGGAGCCGTGGGAACTCGACATGGTGGCAAAATGCGGCATCAACATGGGGCAAGTGCTGTCAATACCGTTCATCCTCATCGGCATCGGCATGATAGTCTACGCCATGCGCCGTCCGCGACAGCACTGGCAGTTTCCCGACAGCTTCGCTGACGAGGCCAAAACCAAATGACACCGCACAGCGTCAATACATCGGAGTGAACGGTGCTGACACCTCCAGCCACTGCGTGGCATCGCCGCACCCGTCGGCATGACGCGACGTGTCGAGCTTAAGCACCGGACTGCCGGGACGCAAGTCGCAACGCTTCAAATCAACGTAATACATACCGTCGCCGGTAACTATGTCAAAGTAGTACCGGCGATTTTTCGTGTCCGCAAACGACCGCCACTGCGTCGAACTGAGGTTCGGTTCGCCCGAAAGCGTGTACCGGTAAGGCACGGAGCTGCATGCCAGCACCGACCGCGTTATGGCGACAGCAGTACGGCCGTCAGCCGTCCGCTCCACATTGTGAGCGAAGAAATTGGCACGCGCACAGCGGTCAGGGCTGCGCACCGCCCCCGGCAGGAAATTCGCGCCCCCCACCTTGTCCCAGTATTCCAGCACAGCCTTCATCTCGCCCCACTGCGGGTCATTGGTCATCGCCAGGATGTCGCCCGGGTAATGTATGCGCACCTCGCCGTGGTCAAACTCCAGTATCGCCGTCCGCCCCGACGCATCCGTTATCCCCCAGTGCAACGCCGACACCGTGCCGCCGTCGAAAGTCGCGCCCGAGATGTCGAAATCATGGCTGCGCAACGTGGCTACACACTCCTCCGTAGTGGCGTGAGTGTCGAGCAGCCAAGCCACAAACACCGCCAACGACATCGGCGGACGGCCGGCAGTCTGCGCATTGCCGTAGACAGTCCCTTTGCAGAACAGGCCGTTTATCACCAGCCCCGCCTCGTTCATACCCTCCGTGACACCGCCGTCATAGCTCACCGCATAGACCGAGCCGTAGCGCGACACCCAACGCTTCGCGCCCTTGCGCACATCGCCCGCCTTCTCCATGCCACGCGGATAGACATAAAGGTTGGTCGGTATCGGCGTTTTCCAGTCCAGTGAACGCCCCACGACAAACAGCGAGTCCTCGCCCTGATAGACCACCCGCGTACACGCCCCGGCCTCTGGCGCGGCTGCCGCAAACCCTGCCCCAACAGCAACCGCCGCCAGCACAGGCTTGATATTACTCGTCATAATACGAAACATATCCATCTTCATATCAGCAACATATTGGTTATACGAAGACAACGCCCACCCACGCCCGATAGTTGACTGCCACCCCACCGCGATGCGCCGCCGCGACCACCGACACCTGCGGAAAAACTCAACTTTCACCCTTCCGATGCCGGATTCGACATTATTTTTCATTGATTTCAGCATGACACGGCAAAAAAGTCGTATCTTTGCAGATTTATCAAATCGCGAAAAATGGAACAAGCCATCAACGAGTTTATCAACGCTCAACAGAAAAGAGCTTTTGAAGTTCTTGAAGAATCCCGCATAGCAGAGATATGGGAGTCTTACGGTTGTAAGGTCAACCTTATAGGCTCTCTGAAAATGGGGCTTCTCGTCAAACACCGCGACATTGACCTGCATGTATATTCGTCAGGCATTACGCTTGACTTCAGTTTTGGAATAATGGCGAAAGTGGCAGAAAATCCGAAAGTAGCAGAGGTGAAATGCATCAACGGCTTGCACACAGATGAGCATTGTATCGCATGGCACGTTCTATACAAGGCAACAGAAAACGAAATATGGCAGCTCGACATCATTCATATCGAGGAAGGCTCTCAATATGACGGCTTTTTTGAGAGGATGGCAGCCCGGATAACAGAAGTTGCCACAGAAGAACAGCTACAGCTGATTAGGAAGCTGAAATACGAAACTCCCGACAATGAGGAAATCCACGGAGTTGAATACTATGAAGGAGTTATAGCCGGAGGTGTCAAGTCATTGGAAGAACTGCGTGAATGGGTTGCTGTGCGCAGGTCTAAAGAGTTTTACTACTGGATACCATAAGCCTTTCTGTGATCCCTGCGGCAAAAAAGTTGTGGTAAAGCGGTTCAACGAGCCGCTACGTCGCGAGCAACGTCTGCCCCTAATATTACGACACCGACTAAGAATACCTCAAGGCGGCAGACACGCCGCGCAAATACCAGTTCGCGAAACAACAGATTTGGGGCGCATCGGTCAAGATTTGTCCTCTCGGAATGTTAAAAATTTGCACAACCGATGATAATGATATAACTTTGCACCAGCAATCGCGCCAAACGTGCTTTCAACACCTGCGGCACGGCTGCTGCGACATATTGGAAAGCGTTTATCCGCGCTTATTCTTGACTGCCTGAAATTCTCGCAAAATTTCATATCAACGTCAAGGAAGGTGCAACGATAGATGCACGTAGGTATGTGAATATCTGCGACTGGCTCTTCATCTGCATGGCAGATGAAGGCTGGTTGTAGTTCGCATATACAGCGTGGGTCTCTGCGTTGCTCGTCTAACGTAAATGTTACTGCATTGATTATTAAGCAGTACATACAGATTTAGCGGAAACAAGAACCCAAACAGAACCAACAAAAATAACAAAATAAGAAAATAGACCGCGAGGTCTGTTTTTGTTACTCCGCTAAGTTGGGCTTTGTTTCGGCAAATGTGCCGACAAACCTTTGCCGGGAACATTCACTCGACAATTGGATAAAACTCCCCTTTGAGCAGCTGCGACATTCCCTGTTCGGTGAAAGTCGCGGTTATCTTTTCACAGACGTACTTCTTTCCGTGTATGTTGAACACGGCTCGTACATTCGGGATGGTGTCTGATAGGAATTTGAAAGCCGTCTTCCTTTTCGGGTCTATTTTACGATATTACTGTCCGCTAAACATTTCAGGGAGGCGGCAAGGAAAAAGGGCTGATTCC
>URTA01000071.1 GCA_900550645.1 uncultured Porphyromonadaceae bacterium | reverse complement strand
ACATGGAGCAATACCGCCGTCAGGCCGACATCGCACCCTTCTTCAAATGACCGCAACAATGGGCGAAAGGGAGATACCGCAAGTGCGCGTAGGCGTAGTGACAGCAGGGCATCCGCGCATTGACCTGCATGGAAACTACGAAATACGCCGTGAGGGGGCAACCTCCGTATACACGCCTCGCGACTCTGACAGCCGCATACTCGCCGCCGATGTCGAGATAGGTATCGACTTCCATTGGCAACAGCGCATGCAGATGTCACTCCCCGGTGAAGTGCGCCTCACTACCCACGCCGACGGCACTGCCGACCTGCTCAACATCCTCGACGTGGAGACATACCTCACCGGAGTAATATCCAGCGAGATGAGTGCTGACGCGCCAGCGGAGTTCCTCAAGGCTCACGCCATTATTTCACGCAGCTGGCTGATGGGCAAGCTGCTGCACCTGCACCGCCATTCTCCCAAAGGGAAAGTGCACACCCCAACGGAAATAATAAGCTGGATGGACACCGACGACCACCACGGATTTGACGTGTGTGCCGACGACCATTGCCAACGCTACCAGGGGCTTGCGTCAGTCAACGACACCGTGCGCCGCGCAGTGGCAGACACAAGCGGGACTGTCCTTGCAGACACCGCCGGAGAAATCATCGATGCCCGCTTCTCAAAATGCTGCGGCGGGCGCACTGAACGCTTCTCTACATGCTGGCAGGACACTGACTATAACTACCTTACAGCCGTTGACGACCCCTATTGCGACCCGAATCGCCTATCCCCCGAAAGGCTCGGCAGCATACTCTCGACAGTACTCGTAGGCTACGACCGCAGCACAACAGACTTCCACGACTGGCACGCCACCGTCACAGCCTCCGACATCGAGCAGCGCATGAGCGAGCGGTACGGCATCAGCACCGGACACATACTATCGATAAGCGCAGACAGCCGTGGAGCGTCAGGACGCATATACAGGCTGTGCATCGAGGCTGAACGCGGCACATTCTACATCGGCAAAGAGCTGGAAATAAGGAGGCTGCTAAGCGACACCTGCCTCTACTCCTCATGGTTTGACATATCCCCTGCCGGCAACGGCACGTTCAGCCTCGACGGTCACGGCTGGGGACACGGCGTAGGCCTCTGCCAGATAGGAGCTGCCGTAATGGCGTGCGAAGGACACAGCTGCGGCGAGATACTAACACATTACTACCCGAATACCACTCTGAAAAAACTATACTGATGAAACGGCATACCACCCTCATAGCCATGCTGTTGCTGACAGTGATTGCAGCCACAGCACAAGTCAAGACCGGCATCGACGTGCTTTGCGACAACGGCTTCGAGCAGCTGCAGGGCAAGCGCGTAGGGCTTGTCACAAACCCGACAGGAGTGAACCGCGACCTCGTCTCAACCGTAGACCTGCTCGCCAATGCCCCGGGGGTCACACTCGCAGCCCTCTACGCCCCCGAACACGGCGTGCGCGGCAACGTCACCGCCGGCGCAAAAGTCGCCACATACACCGACACGCAGACAGGCGTGAAAGTATGGTCCATATACGGCGCCACCACCAAGCCCACAGCTGCAATGCTCGCCGGCATCGACGTGATGGTCTACGACATACAGGACATCGGCTCGCGCAGCTACACCTTCATCTCCACCATGGGCAAATGCATGGAAGCGTGCGCCGAAAACGGCATACCCTTCATAGTCCTCGACCGCCCCAACCCCCTCGGCGGCGAAAAGGTGGAAGGCTGCCTGGTTGACAGCGACTGCGTCAGCTTCGTCAGCCAATACCCCGTTCCATACGTCTACGGACTCACCTGCGGCGAGCTGGCACGATACCTAAACGGCGAGGGACTGCTCCGGCGCGGCGTGCGCTGTGACCTCACCGTAATCCCGATGCAAGGCTGGCGGCGCGACATGCTATGGCAAGACACCGGACTGGAATGGGTCATGACCTCCCCCCATGTGCCGCAACCCGTCTCCGCACTCTTCTATCCCGCCTCCGGCATCCTCGGCGAACTCGACTACATGAACATCGGCGTAGGCTACAACCTCCCCTTCCAGCTATTCTGCGCCTCATGGGCTGACGCAGCCAAACTCGCCGACACGCTCAACGACATGGACATCAAAGGCTTCCGCTTCCGACCCATACACATACGCCCCTACTACGGCCTCGGCTCAGGGCGCGACCTGCAAGGGGTGCAGCCCTACATCACCGACTACGACGCTTGCGAACTGACGCTGCTGCAATTCCACGTCATGGAAGCAGTCGCCCGACTGTGGCCGGTCCACAAGCCCTTCGCCTCGGCAACAGCAGCAAGGCTCGCCATGTTTGACAAGGTCTGCGGCAGCAAAGCCGTGCGCCGTCAATTCACCGACAGCGGCTACCGCGTCAGCGCGATACGCGACCTCTGGATGGGCGACACGCAAGCCTTCCGCGACCGCTCCCGCCCCCACCTCCTCTATTGACCTCTCGACATTATATAAAATTACACCCCAGTAAACCGCTAACTTTCAAGACAATACACATACACACCAACTTTTGCGCTAAAAAACCACACCAGCCGCTTGCACATCCCACAAATTGTATTTACCTTTGCACTACGATATCACAAAAACCGTATTCGCGCGACACATCGAGATTATTTCTAGTTATTCACAATTTAACTGACACCACAAATGAAAGCAATGTTTGTCAATGTAGACAGTGCAGAAGACTTGGGGAGCTACTCCAACGCCGTACTTCAGATTGCAAAAGAAATAGTTCTGTCGAAGTCCTATCAAACGACTCCGACCATCACAATCGGCAAGAATGTCACCCTCATCTTTGACGGCGGCTGCATCTCCGGCGACTTCAAGCTTGTCGGCAACAAGACCACAATCCAAGCTCCAATCGCCCAAATCTTCGACGGCGTGACTGTCGAAGGGGACTGGATATGCGACCGAGCATACCCCCAGTGGTTTGACGGCGAGGCCGGCAAACAACCGTGGATCACTGACATCAAAGACTCAGACGGCCAACTGACAGACCCACATGATTGCTCCCCCGCAATCAACAAAGCAATCAAGATGAAAAAGATTGGCGAGGTATTCCTCCCGATGGGACACTACTATGTCGCGAGAAGAATAGAGATGACCCACGGAATACGCCTCGTAGGCGAAGGATGCGGCAGAAAGACCAACAATGATACGTATGGAAACCGCGATAATTGGGGATATGCCACACGAATTGTCCCATACATCAACAATGCAGGAGCTGACAGTTTTCCTGACGGCGCAGTTCTCGAGCTGAACATAAAGCACAATGAAAGCCAGCCAACTCTTGATAATGCAACCTGGAATATGCACTTTCCAGACCCGACATCAACCATCCAAAATGTCGTCTTTAGCAATGACTACAACCGCACAATAAACGGTGTCGATGCTCGCCTGACATTGTCAAGCAAGGTCTGCTGCCTTGTCGCCGGCGGATTCCTGTTCGAGAATGTATACTGGAACAATTTCCGCCGTGCCATAAAGGTGACACACGACTATGCCGACATCAAGACTGTACGCCACTGCGTGTTCTCAAGTGACCTCGACTACCTCGCCAGCAACCTGCCAGCGTCTCTTGCCGACAAGCAATACATGATTGACCTCGGCTATTCGGGCGATGCCCTCGTGTTCGAGAACTGCGCCGTACACACTGTCCCCAAGAAGGAGGGGGATTCAGACGGAGCGTTGTGCCTCAACTCTTGCAAGGGAGGTTCTATCTCGAGCAACATTCTCAACCGGGATGTTCTGCTTCATGGAGTCACCAATGTGGTGTTCGCTGGTAATCACATGGAAGTCGGAGCGCAGCTGCGCATCGTCAACAGCGACCTTGCTGTCAACAACAACCACTTTGAACGCGGTCTCCGCCCGTCAGTAGTGTTCGACATCTCTGACGAGACCCACGGAGAGAACGTTGAGACACCCTGGAACGGTCACTTCTCGGTCATAAACATGACTGACAACACCTTCATCGAGTGGTTCAAAAAGGCGGCTGAAAACGACGTGTTAGGACGACCCTGCATAAAGGATGTCTGCGACTACGACTTGGCATTGTGCAGCCTGGGTGAAGCTCCGTACGAGATACACCTCGCCCGAAACTACCGCTATGTGTACCTGACCGATGTGGAAAGCCCAGACCGGTCAAACCATCCGACAGGCATCACCGTCGGGAAATATGTGACCCCGACAGGGACAATAATACCAGTTGACGAGTTCAACAAGTACAGCCACATCCTGTCTACAGAATCTACCATCCGCTCCAACCTCGGCATTGCCAAATACGAGGCATACTCGTCGATTCCTCAGCTGTCTGCATTGGTATTCTCCAACTCTCGCGTTATCAACCTTGGCCCAACCAAGGCAACGACCTCAAATGAATGGAAATTCTCCTACTATGGGGAAGTCATTCTCGACCCGGTGCGAGACATACGCGGACCGAAGTTCAACTTCTCGTACGGAGAATACGACAAACAATACGGCAACATCATCTCTCTCAAACGTGTAACTGGAGACAAACCGTTCATACTGCGCATAACCAGAGTTCTCAAATCTGGCACTAAGCACTTTGTTGACGTGCCTGTGTGCGACGGACGACTACTCTACGACAACCACTACTGCGTCAACGGCTACAAATGGCAGGACAAACCTGCCGCGCTGGATGCAGACCCTCACCCGACAACCGCTGTCGAGTTCAAAGACCGCAACGTGGTCTGTGCTAAAGGCTTTCTCCCCTCCTCAAACGAAGGCTGGGTCAAGGGAGACATCATAATCAACAACGGCGAAACATCCAACGGCGAAACATCAACTGCCGCGATGTGGTACTTCAACGACACTAAATGGATCGCAAGATAACATCAAACTCTCAAACTAAAACGATATGAAATCCTTATTCCTGAAAGCACGGCTAATCACGCTCACAGCCGTGCTATTGACTGGCGTCTTCGGAGCGTCAGCTGACACAGCAACAATAGGACGTGGTGTTTACCGCCTATATACGGTAAACAATGCACGTTTTGCAGAACTACTCGGTTTTGCATACGCAGAAAACGGAACGGAACAATCTACTGATGCTGGCAAAATACTCGTGCAGGAATTCATTATCCCTGACATAGTCGAAACTGAATATACGGACAGATACGGAGACCATTTCATGCAGCACCACGTAGCGAGTGTCGCGCCTGAGGCCTTCAAAGGACAGTACCTCATGAAGTCTTTGCAAATTCAAAGCAACATAACTGACATCACAGACAACGCACTGGGAGAATGTACTGGCCTTTGGAAGGTAATGTCTACAAGCAGCATGCTCAAAGCAAACAGTTCTGGCACAGCTTTGTACAGAAAAGATGCCGCACAGCCAGAAAAAAACCTCAAACACCTGCTGTGGATAAGCGGCGGCCTGGAAGAATTCACCATTCCGTCAGACGTGTCCCATGTCAGCTCTTCAGCCTTTGCAAGTTGCTCGCCTGAGCTTACAAGCATCACCTTAGACCCAAGCAACCCTTATCTGGCCGTAAAAGACGGCGTGATATACAACAAGGACATGACAGAGATACAGGCATGCATGCCGCTCGTTTCAGAAGTAATAATCCCTGCCGGGACAAAGAAGCTGCCAGACTACTTCATGAACGGCGCGGCATTCGCCAGCGTAACCAAGGTTGTCCTGCCCGAAGGGCTGGAAGAAATCGGCAAATTTGCCTTCGCCGGTTGCTCGCAGCTGAAAGAGATTTCAATCCCGGCATCAGTAACCGCTATAGGAGACTATGCGTTCAGAGGAACTGGAATTGAATCAATCGTGCTGCCACAATATGCAAGTCAACTCGGCAAAGGGCAGTTCAGAGACTGCAAGGCTCTGAAGTCTGTCAAGCTGCCGCTAAATACAAGCGTTTTGCCTGATGAGACCTTCTATGGCTGCCTAGCGCTCAAGTCTTTCACAATCCCGCAGAACATCACAACGCTCGGGGAAAAAGTGTTCATGAATTCCAATATCGAAGAAGTCACAATGCACGACGCTGTCGTCGCAGCCGGGACAAGCACTTTTGAGAACACGCCAAACCTCCAAAACGTTGTCCTGTCTGCTTCATTGGCACGCATTCCAGACCGGATGTTTGTCAACAGCGGCTTCTCGGACATTGCAATCCCCTCCGGCACCAAGGAAATCGGAAAATTTGCATTCTGCGATGCGACAAGATTAGTTACAATCAATCTAGGTCCGACACTCAACAGCATAGGGGAATACGCATTCGCAGGCACACCTCTCGTAAGTGTCACCGGAGGCGAAAACCTAAGAACAATTGGAAAATCTGCCTTCTACCGCTGCCGTGAACTCAAGGAAATATCACTGCCCGATTGTTGCAAGCTCTCACCATGGACATTCGCTGAAAGCGGACTGACATCGTTCAGGCTGCCAAATGCAAATACAATTGTGCCTGACTATCTGCTGCGCGATACTCCTGTGACAAGCATCATCATAAGTTCGAGTTGTTACCGATTAGGCGAGCAGTGCTTCTATACCCCTACTTTGATGCAGGTTTACTGCAATGCCGCATATTGCCCAACTGCAAATGTTTATGAACACTCATTTCACCAGGACACATTCGACTATGGCACACTCACCGTCCCGACTGGCAAAAAAATAGACTATTACACAGACGCATTCTGGGGAAAGTTCAAGAACATCGAAGCCAACGACTCAGGGGTTGAGGATGTGAGCGGCGACGAGGAGGGTGTGCAGATTTCCGTAGTCGGCGGCGAGCTTACAGTAAGCGGCTGCGCAAATGTCGAGGTCTTTGCCGCCAACGGCCTCCGCGTATACGCCGGCACGCCTGGCAGCATCGGCAGCCTACCCGCAGGCCTCTACATAGTCCGCGCCGGCGGCCGCACCGCCAAGGTCCGCCTCTGAACAAGCGGCGGCTGTCAATAATTTTTCGCGGTTTTACGGCGGAAAATTTTGCGGTACGAACCATTATGCGTAACTTTGCGTTGACAATAAAAGCAAGAGAGCTGAAAGAACACCACATCAAATGATTGGGAAACTCATCAATTATACGTGAAATACCGAGACAAGCCGTCTCATCAATGGCGGGCCCCACGCCGGCACTCGTGCAGGTGTTGCCCTCGCGGCACAGGCGGATTACAAAGAGGAGAAGGCACTCAAATCCTGTCATACGGAGTTTCATCACATATCCTTTGGTGTGGCTACCATAGGCCGATGGTCGTAGCAATGCGGTCATCGGCTCTTTTTTGCCTCATTGCCCTCGCCACGGGCATTGCCTGTGGCTGATGTACAAACATTGCCATACAACACCCGTAAACCGAATTTATGATGAAAGACGTAAGAAACACCCTGCTCGAGCGCGTGAGCATACGCCGCTACGAGCGCGAGGCGATAAGCGATGAAACAATGCAGTTCATCTATGATGCCATACGCAACACACCCACAAGCTATAACGGACAGCAGTTCTCGGTCATCGACATCGACGACCAGCAGCTCAAGGAGCAGCTGTACGGCATCACTAACCAGAAGCAGCTCAAGACCTGCAACCGTCTGCTGATATTCCTCGCAGACTTCAACAAGATAGAACGGCTCGCCACAGCACACGGCCTCGACATCCCCCCTATCCGCAACACCATGGACGGCGTGATGCTGGGCGTGATAGACGCTGCCCTCGCCATAATGAGCGCAGTCGTCGCTGCTGAAGCGTGCGGCCTGGGCTGCAACTGCGTGGGCTACCTGCGCACTGCTGACCCCAAGAAGATAGCAGAGATGCTCGGCCTCCCCAAAGGCGTGTTCGTGGTATGCGGCCTTGCCCTGGGCATTCCGCGCGAGCATCCCGACCTGAAGCCGAAACAGCCGGCTTCGCTCACGGTGTTCCGCAACAGATACCGCACCGACGGCGACGCCATGCTCGAGGAGCTCGAGAAATACGATGCCGAGATATGCCACTACAACCGCACCCGTGCCGGCGGCCCGTCTGAAAATGACTGGGTGGCACACATCCTCGACTACTACCGACATGCTTGCGACTACCGCATCTTGCAGTATCTCGCCGACCAAGGCTTCGACATAAAGAGATAACACACTGTTAAACAAATCATTGACAATACAGACAGGCACGCCGCATCCACAGCGTGTCTGTCTTTTCATATATGATCCAAGCAACATCAGGCAACGAGGTGTCAGCAACTTATTTTGCCCGTTGCGCATTTTATTGCTATTTTTGCGAGTACTAATCAAATCAACCCGTTCTACTATGACAAAACTGTTTACGACACTGGCGATTGCAGCCGCTGCGGCAGCTGCGATGCCCGCCTACGGAGCTGACATCACTCCGCGTGTCAAGGAAGCCGGCAGCGAAATGCCCGCACGTGCAAAGGAAGGCGTTGCCACACCCGCGCCCGCCGCTCGCGAAGCATCTGCCGGCGTTGAGCTGATGGGCTGCGCCTTCGGCTCCTCCGCAGGACACAAGTCCGGCCTGTACAAGTTCTCCACCACCGCGCCCGAAGTGATGACCCTCCTGAATGAAGACCCGCAGGCCACCGGCGGCGGAACATACGGCAAAGGCAAGTACTATTGCCAGTGGTACCTGTCTATCATGGGGTCTGACGTATGGACCAACTTCGCATACGACACCAACACCTGGGAGTGGAAGGGCGAAGTAGGCTCTCGCGAGACATGGGCTTACGACCTGGCATACGACGATGCCACAGACCGCATATACGGCTGCTTCCACGACCCCGACGAGCAGTATGAAGGCGCACGCCTCGTGTTCGGCTGGATAGAGGCCGACAAATACGCAACCCCCTCACCCTCCATTCACCCCGTATGCGACGTGTTCGAGGCATACGATGGCCTCGCCTTTGACGGCACAGGACAGCTATTCGCGCTCACCCGCGAGGGCAAGCTCTACCGCCTCGACAAGGAGACCGGCGCGACGACGCTCGTAGGCATGACAGGGCTGGTAGGCTACTACAACACCTCCGCAACCATTGACAAGTCCACAGGCACGATGTACTACTTTCTCTGCCTGAAGGACGGCCCGACATCCCTCTACGCCATCAACACCACAACAGCCGAGGCCACACACATCTACGACCTCGCCGGAGGTGAGGAAGTGCAGGGCCTCGCGATATTCGAACCCATGGCAGACGCTGACGCTCCCGCAGCTGCCCAAAACCTCGTGCTCGACTTTGAAGGCGGCTCGCTCACCGGCAACGTTTCCTTCACCACGCCCACCAAGACTTACGGCGGCGCTGACGGCGGCGGCATGATCAACTACAGTGTCGCTTACCGCCTCTACGACGAAGAGGACAGCGAATACTTCACACTCGTAAACGGCATCACAACATACGGCCAGGATGTCACAGTACCCGTGACCCTCCCCGACAACTACCAGTACGTCATCGCCGTGACCCTCAACAACTCCGCCGGCAACAGCCCGACAGCCGTTGCTGACCGCTTCATCGGTTACGACACTCCCCTCTCCCCCCTCGAATGTACCCTCACTGCCGAAGGCACGCAGATGACCGTCACCTGGACAGCCGTCGAGAAGACGATGCACAACGGATACCTCGACACTGACGCGCTCACATACTATGTGACACGCCTCGAAGGCGATGTCGAGACTGTTGTGGCAGAGGCTACGAAAGCCACCTCGCTGACCGAGACCATACCGATGCCCGAACAGCACACCTCAATCAGATACTCCGTCCGCGCAGTCAACCACGGCATGGTGTCTGCCGCCGAAACCTCAAACAACATCTCGCTCGGCACATACACCGCGCCCTACGTCTGCGACTTCGAGACAGCCGACCAGTTTGCCGAGTTCACCGTGCTCTGCAAGGAGTCAGACCCCAGCAACTTCTACCACTGGGAATACCACACCGGCTACCGGGCAGCACGCATGAGCAACGGCAAGTATGCCGATGACGACTGGCTGATAACACCGGCCATACGCCTACAGGGCGGCAAGAAATACACTGTCAAGATGACTGTGGCTAACAACAACGCCAACAGCCTGGCACGCTTCACCCTCAACGCCGGCAACGAACCCACACGCGCCGGAATGGGACAATATGAGCTGCTCGCCCTGACAGAGTTCACCTGCAAGCGTCCGCAGACCACCGAATACCAGGCAGACTTCACCCCGGCGGCCGACGGTCTCTACTATGTAGGCATACACTCGCTGGCACTCGCCTCGTCTTGGGACGACTTCTATGTATACCACATCGAGCTGAAAGACAGCGACAACTCCGGCATCGCTGATGTCACCGCGACGGAAGCCACTGCCGAATACTACACCATCGACGGCCGCCGCGTCAGCGCAGACGCAGCGCACGGCCTGGTGATAGTAAAGCAAGGCACACAGGTGCGCAAGGTCATAATCAAGTAACAGCCTGACGCACACCTCCCATACGCAGGGGGCGCATCCACTCGGTGCGCCCCCCGCTTTTTATTTGCCGCATTACATGTCATTACAAGGATGCGTTCTATTCCTGTTTTCGTCACTTTTCGGGGTTTGTTTTCTTATTTGCTTTATATCAGCAAGTTGATGTTTTGCAATTTGGTAATTTGGGTAACGCGGCGTAAATTTGCGCCATGTTTGTCAACCGCAGCAAGAACAAATCGGGAACAGTCAGTGTGCGCGTGCTTCAAAAGAGCGGGCGCAACAACATGCTGGTAAAGAGCTTCGGCAGCTCGCGCGAAGAAAAGGAGATAGACGCAATGGTCAAGGAGGCAGAGGAGTTCATCCAGCGCCAGACAGGCACTTACCACCACCTTTTCAACCCACCTCCGGAGCAGGACATCGACAGCTTCGTAGGCAGTCTGGCTAATTCACAGGTGTCGGTCGAAGGACCGGAGGCTGTTTTCGGCAAGCTGTTCGACCATTTGGGCTATGGAGAGGTCGGCGGGCTGTTCAGGCCGCTTGTCCTGAGCCGGCTTGTGGCTCCGGGCAGCAAGCTCAAGACGGTCGATTACCTGTGGCGGTATTGCGGGGAGTCGCATGACGTCAACAAGGTTTACCGCTACCTTGACAAGCTGTGCGACCGCGACCCGGAGCAGCCGGGCATAAAAGACCGCATAGAGCAGATCACGTTCGCGCACAGCGCCTCGGTCACGGGAGGTTGCGTTGACGTCGTCTTCTACGACATCACGACACTGTACTTTGAGGCTGCGGACGCGGACGACCTGCGGCGCACGGGGTATTCCAAGGACGGCAAATTTGACTGCCCCCAGATTCTGCTGGGCCTGCTGTTGACACGCCACGGGCAGCCTGTAAGCTACGAGATTTTCGAGGGGGGCTTGTCCGAGAAGAAAACGTTCATACCGCTGCTCAAGCGAGCCCGGCAGAAGTTCGGCTTTCCTTCGCCGGTTGTCATTGCAGACGCCGGGCTTCTTTCCAGGGGGAACATAAAGGCACTCGTCGAGGACGGGTATGAATACATCCTGGGGGCACGCATAAAGAACGAGAACGCGGCAGTGAAGGAACGCATCCTGGGCCTGGAGCTGACGGACGGGCAGGCAGCTTCGGTAAATACGGACGACGGCCTGCGCATAGTCGTGTCGTTCAGCGAGAAACGGAGGGAAAAGGACGCCTTCAACCGGGAAAAGGGGCTTAAGCGGCTGCAGGGGAAGGTCGCCTCCGGCAAAATCGGCAAGAAACACATCAACAACCGGGGCTACAACAAATACCTGAAGCTGCAGGGCGAAGCGACAGTCAGCATCGACATGGAGGCATTCGCCAAGGACGCCGCCTGGGACGGGCTGAAAGGGTACGTCACCAACACATCCTTGCCTGACAAGGATGTGATAGGCAACTACCGGAACCTGTGGCTTATTGAACGAGCCTTCCGCATGAACAAGACGGACTTGCGGATACGCCCCGTGTACCACCGTCTAAGGAACCGCATTGAAGGCCACATATGCATCTGCTTTTGTGCCTACGTGCTGCAGCTTGAAGTTGAACGCATGCTGAGGGCTGCCGGCTCCGGCATCACAATTGACAGAGCCGGGGAACTCGTCAGGACAATGTACGCCATTACATACACAAAGCCCGGGAAAGCCAAGCCCACGAAAGTCATGTTGCGCATGGACCCAGAGCAACAGGAGCTGTACAGACTGGTAGAAAACTGGGTGAATCGCGATTTGGGTAACGCATGACGAAAACAGGAAATATGCCGTTTCGTGAAACGGCAAATCGACATATTGCGAGGGAAGATGGC
>URTA01000070.1 GCA_900550645.1 uncultured Porphyromonadaceae bacterium | reverse complement strand
CTGCATGGAAGCGCCAGAAGGGCTACGACGTGGTGATAAAGGAAATCGAGGACATATACGCCGACAGCCGCTATGCCATAGGCGGCACGTTCACAGTCGGCGGACGTACGGAAAACATAGTTGACTCTGCCGCTTCACTGCGTGCGTACCTTGCCGGCCAGTATCAGGAATACGGCTCGTATTTCTGTCTCCTCGCTGGCGACTACCGCACCCCGATGCCAATCAGGAAGGTATACACACTCGTCGACAATGGCAACAGTGCATATAGCCGAAACTACAACGGATCTAAATTTACGCCGACTGACAACTACTTCTCCGACTTCACCTCAACGTGGATCTTGAAGCCATACAAGGACTGCGGTTATATCACCTGCGTCGAACAGGAATACAATCCAGACATCGCAATTGGGCGACTACTTTGCAGCAAGCCCGAAGAAGTCCGCAACTACTTCTACAAACTGAAGATATACGAGGCATATCCCGGTCGCGGCAACGACAATTATCTGTCAAATGCCCTGTATATGGAAGACGGCAAGCCCGGCTTATCCATGTTGGGAGAGGCTGCGATTGTGCGAAGCCAGTTCGACCCGTTTGAAAACACCGTGGTTCTAAGCGACTCATGCTCCTTTGGCATCGAAACATTGCCTCACAAAGGGGTTGATGTAATCAACAATATGCATCGTGCCGGTTTCAGCAGCCTGCATGGACATGGCACTCCCGCGACTATTGAGTGTTGCTCTGAAGGCGGGCAATATATCATACCGCAAGACTGGTACACCCGTGCGGAAACAGGATTGACAGCAACAGAAGACAAAGACCCATCCCCCGGCAGGGGCATTGACTGCCTGAACAACAAGGACTTTCCTACAATAATCTACTCGACTGCTTGCATTACAGCCCCCTTCGACAGGTATGAAGGCCAACCAGCCAACAAAATAATCGGCAGCCACATATACGATATGCCGTATAATTTAGGCAGTGCCTTCACTGTCGCCGGCAACTACGGCGGACCTGCATATCTTGGCAACACCCGTGAAGGGTTACTTCGTGAATCCGCCAAAATGGAAGCCAAGTGGGGGACACAGATACTTGAACACAAGAAGATTGGGATTGCAGAAGCGATAAGCAAACTCTTGACACAGACACCTCATCTCGCATCAACTCATCAACTCATCGGTGAACCAGAGTTTGAGATGTGGCTTGGCAAACCAGAGCGAATGGAAACGGAAGTGGAAAGCACAGACTATAGTGTCCACCTTACTTCAAGTGAATTGGCTGGCGCTACTGTGTGCTTGTTTGACGGAAACAGCAAGCAAGTATTGCGCAATATATCCGGAACTGATATATCAATCCAGAATACGTCAGCGCTGTCACACTACACCATTTCCGTATGGAAATCAGGCTTTCTGCCGTTCATACGCTTCTATGGACTGCGCGGCACACTTTCTGACCTCGACGAGAAATTCATAGTCCTTGATGCCGAAATCGGAGAGCAGTACACAGGGACACTGCCTGTTGGCAGTGCGTTCTGCGTCGGCAGCAATGCCAAGCTGACAATAGAGGCGATGAAAGCCATCAATGTCAACCGCAGTTGCATCATCGACGAGGGCGGTGTACTCACCATTGCCGGAGATGATACGGTGACGCTCAACTGTACCGTCAAGAGAGGCGGCAAGTTGAAAGTAACAGCAAAGAGCATCCAAATGGGGAGCGGCTTCACCATTGAGCCTGGAGGAACAATTGATATCCAATATAAATAACACTAACAATTTAAAATATGAGAACAATAAAAACAATCGTGCTGCTTTTTATGGCGATGTGTGCCGCAGTTGCGGTATCAGCTACAGAACCTCTTGTAAAAGAAGGAAAAGTATGGAGTCATATTGCTTATGAGCCTTTGTCAGAAGAACCCAATTCGGGCGCAAAAAAATGGATGCCAGAGATGTATTTTGAGGGCAAGTGCGAGCGTTTCGGCAAGGAGTACACTGTGCTGCGCACTTCCCCGGTTGACACATTGGCATTGATGCGGCAAGACGGCGACCGTGTGTATCTGCTGCTTGATGAGAATTTCATGAGCCGATACGACTTCTGTGACTATTTCAGTAGAATCGACAATCTGGATGACTTCAAAAATACAGAAGCCCTTGTATATGATTTCAGCATAGACAAAAGAGGGAAATATACAGGTATCGCTTATATATGGGAAGAAAACATGATTGTATTGAACTATGAGACATACATTTGGGACGTTGATGAAATCATAGTGAACGGAGAAACTCTTCGCCGGCAACAGGCAGATATGATGATTAATATGATTCCAGGATACGGCTCAAGCGATGGAATGTGCCTGATACCGCAGTTTCCGCGTTGTTCATACGAATGTGGGCCAAGGCTTGAGGTTCATCATATAATTGACAAGGAAACTCGGGAGGAGATTTTCACATACGAGGATTTCTTCAAGCCGGCTGTCGGTGTCGAGGAAATCCCCGCTGAACAGCCTTCTGACGGCGTACAGGCAAAACCCAAGGACAATAAGATGTATGACCTGAACGGCAGGGAGATACGCAACCCGCAGCCGGGGACTGTCTACATTCAGAACGGCGAGAAGCACGTCGCCAAGTAACCCTCCCAGCCAAGATGCGTCAGCATGAGCTGCCGCGTGGCACGGCGAATTGCAATGGTATCAGTACCAGCGGAGGCCGTTGCTGCGCGAGCTGCGCTTGTCGTATTTCACATCCTTGAGCAGCGACGATTTCACGGCGATGTGGAAATTGTAACTCTTGTATGGGCCTACGGGGACAAACGAGGCGGTCATGGTGAAACAGTGCAGGTCGCGGGAGATGCTACAGTTCATGTACGCCAATTTATGCAGGTCGAAATTGTAAGACGCGGAGAACGAGAAGTTCCAGTTTTTGGTCGGGCGTATGTTGCCCGAGAGCGACAGGTTTTGCGTCCACTTGCCGTTGTAGTCCAGCTTGTCGTAGTTGAAGTCGCCGTATCCGTAGTTGACAGAATAGTTGAACGTCAAGCTCCAGGGACACTCCCATTTCTCGTAGCCGTCCACGTCAGCCGTCGCCGCCGAGCCGTCATCACCGCCGCGTTGCCGTCGCCGTGCTGCTGTCGCCGCAAAATCCTCGTCTGCGGCACTGCCGCCATCCTCGCCGTCCCAGTCGTCCTCTTCGTCCGATTCCTTTCTCTTGGACGAAGAGTCGCTTTTCTTGCGGAACGTGTCGTTGTTGAACGTGTATGAGAATGACGTGCCGGTGCTTGACAGCTTCGGGAACTTGCCATGGGCAATGCGCAGCTTGTTGAGCTGCACGGGCGAGCCGGAAGGCGTGAGGCCGTACATGTACGGGTCCCACGTGGCAGCCAGTGAGAGGTTGAAGTTCTTCATCAGGCGCAGCAGGATGCTTGTCTGTATAGGGCTCCAGCGCATCGAGTCGGCGGCAAAGTTGTATGACTGCGAGATGGTCAAGTTCTCGATGAGCGAAACCTTGCGTACGCCTGTAGAGTCACTGTCGTCACGCACCTTCATCTCCAGGTTGTTTGCCAACGAGAGCGACAGGCTACCGGTTCTGCCCGACGAGGGCGAACCGTACACGCCATGCTGGAAATAGTTGTATTTGCGCGACTGCTCCACACCCTGAGCATCGGTATACGAATACTTGCCGTAATACCCCCAGCCGGGAGCGGAGAAGTCAGGCGAGGCGTTGAACGAGAGCGTCGGCGTAAGGACATGGCGTATCATCTGCACCTTGTCGCCGAATATCTTCAACGGCTTCCAGAAGCCGTAAATCTTGGTGTCGAGAGAAATCGAGGCGTTGAAATCGAAAATGTTGTAGAAACCGTATGTGGTGTCAGCCACCTCTCGCGAGGCCTGTGTGTCCCACTGGCGGCGTATCTTGCTGGTATACATACGGTCGTTGATCGAAATCTGCGGCGAGATGTTGATGTATTTGAACAGTGAGAATGTAGCCGTGATTGGGACAGAGTGCTTTATGCCGTTGCGCCAGTCCTTGATAAGGCTCTTTTTGAAGAACACGTCCTGCTGCGCGGTCAGCGAGTTCTGGAACTGCCCGTTGTATGACAGCTTGATTTTCTCATACCACCTCTCGCCGCCTACGGAACGCTTGCGCTTGAACGGCGCAGTCTGCGACATGGTGACCGTAAGGTTGGGAAACGACACGGAGAGCGTCGAGTCCTGCGTGCGCTGCGATATGTTGGCGGTAGTGGATATGCTCCACTTCGTGCCGGGGAAGCGGTAGGTCATGTTGACCGTCGAAGACTTGGTATTCTCTGTAAACGAGTTGTTATAGTACGAGTTGAGGTCGTTTCGCGTATATCCAGAAGTGGCGAAGTTGACCGAAGCGGAGAACGACATGTTAGGATTTGCCTTTGCATCCATTGTGTGGTTCCATATCACACGGAAGTTGTTCTGCTTGGCATAGTCAGGCGCACCCTTGTCGCCGGTGACGGTGGTGATATAGCTGATGTCAAACGAGCCGTTGAAGCGGTAACGCTTGTTGTAAGTGCTGCGGGCAGACAGCCCCCACGAGCCTTTGGTGTATATCTCGCCACGCAATGCGAGGTCCACATAGTCGTTTATGGCGAAGTAATATCCGCCGTCACGCAGGTAGAAGCCACGGTTATAGTCATCGCCAAACGAGGGAAAAAGCACGCCGCTGGAGTAGTCCTTGGAGAAGGGGAAGAAGCCGAAGGGAACAGCCAGCGGCAACGGCACATCAGAAAGCACGAGGTAGGCCGGGCCAGTGACGATGTTCTTTTTTGGCGTGACCTTAGCCTTGGTAAGCTGGAAATAGAAGTGCGGGTGCTCATGGTCGTCACAGGTAGTGTATTTGCCGTCCTCGACGAAGAATGTGCCGTCTTCCATCTTCTTGGTCGCGCCGCCCTGCAGGTAGCCCTCGCCCTGCTCCGTGACCACATCTGTGATGAAGCCGCGCTGCGACTTGAAGTTGTACTTCATGGTCTTGGACTCGTATGTCCCTCCCTTGTCAGAGAACACGGGGTAACCGCTCCCCGAGCCGAGACTGTCAACTCGCCCCTCGGCGAAGACCGTGGAGCTGTCCATATCCATCTTGATGTTGTCTGAATTGAGTTTCAGGTCGGTGTATTCCACCGTCGCGCCGCCGTACATGAACGTGTTGTTCCTGCCTGACATCACAAGAGAGTCCGTGGCATGAAACTTCACAACGTCCTCTATGTCAACCTTCCGGCGGTCTATCGCAGTCACAGTCTCGCGCTTGAGCAGCGAGTCCACATCGAGATACTCATCAGACTGACCGGCCGACTGCTCTACGCTGTCACCGGGCGTTTCCGCTTCCACAGCCGGCAACTCAACAGCGACAGTATCTGTAGGCTCGTCGCCCATTCGGCTGTCCAGGGCGCGATGCGCCTTGCTGTTGGAATAGCTGGCGAAAGCCACCCCAACCGCAACAAGGAGTATCAGATATATCAGCGGTCGCCTCAAATCGTTGTGTATAAGCGCAAAGCCGCGTCAGCAGCCAGCATGGTTTGTCATTACAAACTGCAAATTTAGCAATATTTCATCACACCACGCATACTTAATCCCGAATAATTCCGGCGGCGAATCGTGCAAAAGCATAATCAACACACTTTCAGTCACTTGTCACAGCCCGAACTCGCGCTGCATATCGTCAAAGCGAGCAAGCGTGTCTACGCCGTGGGCAAGCATCTGCTCGCGTACACGTTCCAGCGGCTTGCGCCGCCGCAAGTCGCCCGACTTGGAATAGAACTTGTCTGCATAGCATATCAGCTTCTCCTCCACGGTCAGCGGCAGCATATCGCGCAGCGGCAACGGAAGCCCCTGCCGGCGTATGTCCTCTGCCGTAAGCCCGGCGCCGGTATGCCGCTCGCACACCAGGGCATGGCGCGGCAATCCACATTCACGCAGACGGTCACCGCCGGCGATGCCGTGGCATATATACGGCAACTCGCCATAACACTCTATGTCAGGGGCATAGACATCGACGATGCCTATGTCATGCAGCAGAGCCGCCTGCTCCACGAAGTCAGCATCTACAGCAAGTCCGTGCTGCCCAGCGCACTCCAGAGCCATGTCGGCAACGGCTCGCGAATGTGTCCAGAGTATCTCCTTCAGCTTCTCCTGCCCCTGTATCTGCGCGTCAATGACCGCCCGGGCAAACTTTTCATTTACATTCATCACGTCAAATCGAAAAATGCGGAGGACGCCTCACGGCCCCTCCGCACCAATATAATAACTAAAAAGTATTTGCGCTATCAATCGATGATTTCCACCCAGCCGTGAGTGTCCTCGCAGTCGCCGCACTGTATGCCGCGCAGACGGTCGTAGAGGGCAGTAACGACGGGGCCAGCCTCGCCGTTGGTGGAGAATACATACTTGTCACCAGTGTCGATGTCGTCGATTTCAGCAATCGGCGAGCATACGGCAGCAGTGCCGCAAGCGGATGCCTCCTCAAATGTAGGCAGCTCATCGAGGGCAATGTGACGCTGTTCAACCTTCAGACCGAGATCCTTGGCAATTTCACGCAGCGACATATTGGTGATAGAGGGGAGAATAGAGGGGCTTGCCGGGGTGATGTAGGTGTTGTCCTTGATGCCGAAGAAGTTGGCTGCACCGCACTCGTCGAGATACTTCTTCTCTTTCGGGTCGAGGTAGAGCATCACCGAGTAGCCGAGTTCGTGAGCCTTCTCACCTGCCACGAGGCTGGCAGCATAGTTGCCGCCGACCTTGATAGAACCAGTGCCCTTGGGAGCAACGCGGTCATACTCGCGAGAGAGGCATACCTTGGTCGGCTTGAAGCCGTCCTTGAAGTACGGGCCAACGGGAGTCACGAGCATGATGACCATGTATTCGGAAGCCGGCTTCACACCCACGCGGGCAGAGATGCCGATCTGCAGCGGGCGGATATAGAGAGACGCACCTGAGCCGTAGGGGGGCACGAAACGCTCGTTGAGCTTGACCACCTTGCGCACCATTTCGCAGAATATTTCCACGGGCATGGGCTGCATGGCGATGCCCTCTGCGCTGCGGATGAAACGCTTGGCGTTCTCGTCCATGCGGAACACGCGCACCTTGCCGTCCTTGCCACGGAAGGCCTTGAGGCCCTCGAATGACTCCTGGCCATAGTGGAGGCACGAAGCTGCTATGTGCAGGGGAACATATTCAGAATCTGACACTTCGATTTCGCCCCATTTGCCGTCCTTGAATGTGCAGCGCACATTGTAGTCGGTGGGCATATAGCTGAACGATAAGTTAGCCCAATCGATGTTTGTTTCTTTCATGACGTATTTTAGATTTTAGGATTTGCTTTCTATGCCGCAAATTTAGTCAATATTCCCGACACCCGCACGATTTGTCCGAAAAAAATCACGCCGCCCAATATCCTCCCCGGAATATGTCAGAGTGCGACCTTACAGGTGAGGGTGCCCGTCTTGACTATGAAGACACCGTGTGCCGGTATATGCAGCTGATATGTGCCGGCAGACAGGTTTTCCGAGGAGACAAGCTGCCCAAGTATGGTATAGACCTTTATGGCAGTGGTTTTGGTGACCGTGACTATGATGGTCGAGCGTGCCGTGCGTATTTCCACATCACCGTCACGCGCCACCACGCGAGAGTCGCTGCGCTCGGAGCGCAACACTTCCCACGGACGGCCTGCCGCATCTGCAGGGGCTGTTCCCGCTATTGCAAATGCAGCTGCCAATACCATGTATGTCAACCACTTGAATTTCATTTTGCCTCCCTGGAACCTTCGTTCCCACTTTTACACCTTGCAGCCCGAAGCCTCGGCCTGTTCGGGTATGCAAAGTTAGTAATTTCCTTTTATACTGTGACTATCAAAAGGGCAAAAAGTAAAATCGGCGCAGCGGTGCATCTGCCGTGACGGAGCATGCCAGCCGGCAGCCTTGCCTCTCACGAGGCGCAGCACCTGTGCCGAGCGAGCCGGCAGGTACAGGCGCAGCCACCCCTTGCCGTAAGGAGCGTACAGAGGGTCAGGCGACGTGAAATGGCGGACGCTGTCGTCGTTGTTGCCGAAACCTCCAAACACAGCCGCGTCACTGTCGATGACCGTCTCATACTCGCCCTGCGGAGCGAGCAGCCCGTAGTCCGAAAACGATTTGACAGGGTTCCAGTTGAACACGAAAAGCAGGTCGCCGCGCCGGAACGCCAGCACCTGGTCGTCGTCCTTGTCCCACAGTTTCTCTATAGGCAGCAACTGGAAGCCGCTCACCGATGCCGCCGCGTGGACGATGCTGTTGTCGAAACGGTTCATAAACTTGTATTTCAAATCCTCCCTGTCCACGAGACTCCATTGCCGGCGGGCATAGCGATAGCTCCAGCCGTTCCCCTCGCGGGGGAAGTCAATCCACTCGGGATGCCCGAACTCGTTGCCCATGAAGTTGAGGTAGCCGCCGTTGATAGTCGCCAGCGTGACGAGGCGTATCATCTTGTGCAGTGCTATGCCCCGCTCCACGCTGTAAGTGCTGTCGCCGATGCCCATATGCCAATACATATCAGCATCAATAAGCCTAAAAATCAGCGTCTTGTCACCCACAAGCGCCTGGTCGTGGCTCTCGCAATATGATATGGTTTTCTCGTCGGCGCGGCGGTTGGTGAGTTCCCAGAATATCGATGACGGATGCCAATCCTCGTCCTTCTTTTCCTTGACGGTCTTTATCCAGTAATCGGGTATGCCCATTGCCATGCGGTAGTCAAACCCCATGCCGCCGCTCTCAAACGGCAGCGCGATGCCGGGCATGCCGCTCATCTCCTCGGCAATGGTGACAGCGTATGGATTAACCGTATGTATCAGCAAGTTGGCAAGCGTAAGATACGTTATGGCATCCGTGTCCTCGTTGCCGTCGTAATAGTCGCCGTAACCGCCGAAAGCCTTGCCCAGGCCGTGGTCATAATACAGCATCGAGGTCACGCCGTCAAAGCGGAAGCCGTCAAAGCGGTATTCCTCGAGCCAGTACTTGCAGTTGGAAAGCAGGAAATGCAGCACATTGTCCTTGCCGTAGTCGAACAGCAGCGAGTCCCACGCCGGATGCTCGCGGCGGCTGCCGCTGTGGAAATAGAGGTCTTCAGAACCGTCTATGCGTCCCAGCCCTTCAACCTCGTTCTTTACCGCATGGGAATGTACCAGGTCCATGATTACAGCAATGCCAAGCTCATGGGCGCGGTCGATGAGGCGGCGCAGCTCGTCAGGCGTGCCGAAACGCGACGAGGGCGCAAAGAAACTGGATACATGATAGCCGAAAGAGCCGTAATAAGGATGCTCCTGTATGGCCATTATCTGTATGGCATTGTAGCCGTCTGCCGCGATGCGCGGCAACACGTTCTCGCGGAACTCGTCGTATGTGCCTATCCCCTCCTTGTCCTGCGCCATGCCGACATGACACTCATATATCAGCAGCGGCGACACGTCTGGGCGGAAATTCTCAACACGGAAGCGGTACGGGGCATCCGGCTCATAGACCTGTGCGCTGAAAATTGCGGTGTCGGCATCCTGCACCACACGGGTGGCGTATGCCGGTATGCGCTCGCCCGTGCCGCCGTCCCACTGCACACGCATCTTGTACAGGTCGCCGTGA
Organism: uncultured Porphyromonadaceae bacterium; assembly: GCA_900550645.1. Lineage (GTDB taxonomy): Bacteria > Bacteroidota > Bacteroidia > Bacteroidales > Muribaculaceae > Lepagella. The sequence continues at coordinate 2,652 of URTA01000070.1, read as the reverse complement.
TGAATAGCACCTGCCGGCAGATGCAGCTCCCACACGCCCCCGCCTATGGGCGACAGACGGTATTGCTCCTCCTCACGCCAGCCGTTGAACGTGCCCACGAGGCAGATGCACGAAGCGTTGGGAGCAAGTTCGCGGAACACCCACGAACCGTCTGCCTCTCGGTGCAGCCCGTAATAGCGGTGGGCATTGGCGAAATCGGACAACGAGCCGCCGGTGCCGGGAGTAATCTGCGCGAGGCGGCGCAGCACATCATAGTGCCGCCCCTCTATGGCAGCCGCGTATGGCGCGAGCCACGGATCATCACACAATATGGCGAGTTTATCCTTCTTGCCGTCGTTTGTAGTCTTGGAAGCTGTCTGTGACATAATCGTATCAGGGGTTTATCGGCGGTCGTCGCCGGAATTGTTCTTGCTGTGTTTCTTTTTCCACTTGCGCCGCTCCGACCCACGGCTGGGCTTGAGCCGCTGGCGCGGTTCATGCTGTTGACGAGGCGGAACCGGCCTGCGTTTCTGCTCTGCGTTCCCCTGCGGCTGCGCCGGCTTGCTCTCGACGAGCGGCGGCATGCCCTCGCCGTAAATGCCGAAACAATGCTTAACGGCATCGCGCAGCCGGCTCGCCACATCGTCATGTCCCTTGAGCCGCCACAGCACACCGGAAATGTAGTCGTCCTTTGAACTGAAGCCCAACAGATGAGCTATGGGACACTCCGGAAGCATCGGCTTGTAGTTGAACACACGCAGTATGCCGGCATAGTCGCCATCCTTTATCATTTGCGAGAACTCATTCAGCAGATGGTTGTATGTTTCTCGCGGGCGCAACTTGTCTGGCAGCTGGCGCAGGTGTGCCTCAAGAGCCGTTATGCAGGTGAACCGGCCGTCTATCTTGCACTCAACAGCGCGTTTCATCTGGTGGCGGACGTGTTCGAGCGCCTGCTTCTCATACTGATGCGAAAACAAGTCTATGACATTCTCCTTGACCTGAAGGAAAACACGGTCGGGATTCTTGCCACGCGCCTCCGCCATGACACGCATCACCTCTTCCCAAAGGAAAATGTTCTCAACCTCCGCAACATTTGGCACAAGTATGTTCTTGCGGCGCAAATAGTCCACCTCCACGTCAGTACGGCGGTCGCGATCCACGATGCCACGGCTGTCGAGGTGGTGCATGCGCCGCAGGTCATTGAACGTGCGCGTGGTTTCTATCACCTTGTCGCACGACCCCAGCGGCCGCACCGTATAGTCTGTGAATACGAGCGTGTACAACTTCGCGTCAATGCTGTGTTCGCGGTCGCCCTCTATGAAAAGGACAGGGCGGCGCGACCCGATAATGTCAACGAAAAGGTCGTCGGTGATGCTGGCATAGTCAAGCACACGATAGTCCCAAGCGTGCTTGTCTGCATCATAGCTGCGTATCCACACGCAGGTGTTCTGCGTGCGCGAATTGACGAAATCCGGGTCAACCGTGTTGTATACAAACGTGCAGTCGGGGCGCAGCGACTCGATGGTATTCCAGATAGTGTTCAGTATCGCCGTATGCAGGAACAGCGTCGGCGAATCGATGAATATCACCGCTCCGGGCATGGCATACAACACAGCCGTGGTATAATAGAACACTGCCTTCTCGCCCTGGCTGAGTGTCACCGCCGCCACCGGGTCATCGCCGCTGCCGGTCTCGAACATCAGCCTCCCGGCGTTGCGCAATATACCCGACCCCGGGAAAACCGTCTCCCACACTTGCATCACCCGGTCAAGGCGCGATGGCTTGGGCGGGGCAATCTTCTCGCCTGCAAGGGCGCGTGTCTTCAGGTCGAGCAGGATGTCAAACTCGTCTGTGACAAGCATATAAGCCAGCTTGTCAATCTCGCTGACGGCATCGCTGCGCATATACGGCCGCTTGGCTGCAAGCTGCTGGTACATCATGTCTATCGACCCGGGCATCTGCGAGGGGCTGCGCTCCGGGAAGGAAGCCGACAGTGCGGACAGATAGTATGCACGGTCGCCCACGCGGTGCATGAGTTCCTTCATAAAACGGGTCTTGCCGGCGCCGTTTGCGCCGACGAGCGTAATCTGCCTGGCATTGCGCAGCACATCCGGCTCGCCGCCATCCAACCTTGGCAACAGCTGTAGGTCAGTCATAACTATAGTATTTTACGATAGCGCGGACACAACGCGGCACGACTCCATGCAGACGCCGTCCCCCTGCAAAGTTAACGCTTTTCGCCGGAAGAAATATCCGTGCCGCGTGAAAAAATCCGCCAGCCGGTCAATCCACGACAGCATGGCATTCATTCGCTGCTTTATTCTCTGGCTTGTACCCCCGACTTGTGCCTTGCGAAAGTCCAGAAGAATACTCAGCATAATTGCGCAGCCAAAAAAGTAACAGTGAGGCGAGGACGACAATCCGCATTAGCCAGTGTTGCTTTCCTGTAAAAATCAATAAATATTACCAACTCATCTATGGCCAATATATTTTATACACTAACTTTGTAATATATGAGGCTGCAACACAAAAGGTCTCACCCTGCTGCATTGCCCTCTAACAACCATATTTACAAACCTCTAAAACCCAAGAACTATGGACGGAGCATCACTTATCGGATTTATTGGTGTCCGCTAAACTTTTCGGAGAGTTGGCGAGAAAAAAGGGCTGATT
>URTA01000069.1 GCA_900550645.1 uncultured Porphyromonadaceae bacterium | reverse complement strand
GCACGTGATTTGTAATCTCGGGGTCGTTGGTTCGAATCCGACAAGAGGCTCAGAATGTTGCAAGCATCATAAGCGTTGAATGTTTTTCATAATTTTGTTTTGGCGGCGTGTTTGGAAACAGGCATGCCGTTTTTTTATGCCCATACTTGCCACATTCCCGCCCCTGTAGGGACACGGCGTGCCGTGCCCGCCAGCGTCCGTCAATCGTGCCGTGACCGTTGCCCGGCTATACTAATGACTTCACAATATGAACAAGCGATATTGCTATAACATCACTTTCCTCGTCCGCTCATCTCGCCGAGAAGAGCAAATGGAATGGATAGCTCGCCGCATCGAGTTCCTGCGTCACGCGCCTGGATTTTGCGGCACTGGAGCGTCCCTGTCTGTCGTCACCGCCGTCCCCGGCATGTCTGACTACGGCAAGGAGGAGACGAGTGTGACGGCACAGTTCACATTCGCCACTGCCGAGGATGCACGCCGCTGGGGCGACACGCATTTCGTCACCCTCGCCGGCGCGTATTCGCGCTCCTTCGGCAATGACGCATACGCCATGCCTTCAATTATCGAGCAATGGAACGTGGAATGAACACAGCTGCACCTGACACGGAGGCTATTCGCGACTATGACCGCATAATAATGGGCATAGACCCCGGCACTAATGTCATGGGCTATGGGCTGCTCGGCGTGAAGGGGAAGAAGCCGGAGCTGATAGTCATGGGGGTGATACAGCTGTCGCGTTTCGAGAGCCATTACCTGCGGCTTAACCGCATTTACCAGCGCGTCACGTCGCTCATTGAGCAGTATCTCCCTGACGAACTCGCCATTGAGGCGCCGTTCTTCGGCAAGAACGTGCAGTCGATGCTCAAGCTGGGACGTGCGCAGGGGGTTGCCATTGCCGCAGCGATAGCCCGCGACATCCCGATAGCGGAATACGCGCCGCTGTCTATCAAGCAGTCGGTCACGGGGAGCGGCAGCGCCGACAAGCAGCGCGTCGCGAACATGCTCAAGCACCTGCTGAACATACCCGACGAGAAGATGCCGCACCTGCTCGATGCCACCGATGCTCTCGGGGCGGCGTTGACGCATTTCTATGAGACCGGCAAGCCGAAAATCGCCGGCGGCGCGGCAAGTTGGGAGGAGTTTCTGCGCAAGCATCCCGAGCGCATCGCTCCTCGCCGCAACAAATGACAGGTTTCAGAGAGATGCGGCTGTAATAGCCATTATAGCTGTAATAGTGCCTTTCCCTCTGACGTGTGGTTATCCCAACTCGTGGAGGTTGCAACGTGCCAGTGTGCCGTCGCTGCGCCGCAGGTGCATGCCGTTGCCCTGGCAGTACCGCCACATCTTGCACTTGGCACACTCGCTGGTGCGCATCCATTCGCGGTCGCGGTATTGCCGGAAACGGTTTTCCCACACGTCCCAGAAGTCGTCGCGGTATATGTTGCCCTGGTGGTAGTCTGAGCGGATTGAGGCGCAGCCGGAGATAGAGCCGTCTATGAGCACGGAAGCCACGCTCACCCCGGCTTCGCAATGGTAGAAGCCGTCGCGCACCTCCCCCTCGTATGAACCCAGAAAGCCCTCGCAGCAGTATTGCACGAACATTTCTCCGCGCTGCCGGCGATCACGGATGAAGTCGAGCAGATAACGGTATTGTTCCGTGGTCAGCGACAGGTCTTCGCGCCCAGCTGCGCGTCCTGACGGGAATATGGTGAACAGCCTCCAAGCCCGCGTGCCGGTGGAGAGTATTAGCTGCTCGATTTCGGGGAGGTGGCCGATGTTGCGGCTGTTGACGCACGTTATCGCGTCATACTCCACGTCGCCGCACCGCGACAGCAGCGTCAGCGCGGCCACGGCTCGCCGGTGGCTGCCCTCGCGCCCTCGCAGCCAGTCATGCTCCTCCTCCAGTCCGTCCAGGCTGACGGCGGCGGCACGCAGCCCGGCGGCACGCAGCCGGTCGAGCCGCTCGGCAGTCATGGCATAGCCGTTGGTGACTATCCCCCACGGGTATTCGCGGCGATATATCTCGCGCCCCACGTCCTCGAGGTCGGCACGCACGAGCGGTTCGCCCCCCGAGATGATGACCATGACGCGGTGCGGGTCAACGTGCGGCGTTATCGAGTCCAGAACGCGCAAAAAATCCTTTGCCGGCATATCCGGGTCGCCCGTGCCAGCTGTGCAGTCGCTGCCGCAGTGCAGGCAGTTGACGTTGCAGCGGTGCGTGCTTTCCCAAAACAGCTGCCGCAGCGGATGCTCGCGCACCCGCATGGCATACTGCATGCGCCACGCCTCCAGCGCGAGGCGTCGGCGCAGCGTAAGGTGTGCGGCTGACAGCGTGGATTTCGTCATTTCTTCTTGCCGAGACGGAAGTCGAAACGCTTGTCGCCCTGCATCAGGTCGTCAACTTTCAGGTCCACGGAGTCCTTCTCAAGTGTTGCGTTTTTCGGGTCAACTACAAGCCGCAGGTCGCCGGTGATGATAGACTGCCGCTGGCTGAAGTATTCGCCGTCCTTGCCGGTGCGCAGCGTGTCCTCGGTGACATAGCCCTGCACACCGTCGTTGCTGCGGACTATAACGTCTGCACCCTCTACAGGCTTGCCATCGCTGTCTGTGACTGTTCCCACGATGCGGTACGAAGCCTGGGGTATGCCGTACATAAGCATTATCTCGTCCATCTTGACAGGCTCGTTGCTGTCCTTGACTGCCTCCTTGGCGGTGTGGCGGCAGCTCGAGAACCCGAGCATCGTGATGATGCCCGAGAGCGCGCCAGCCACGAGGTGGCTCACCTTAATCTGTACTTTTCTCATGTCGTTCAGTTGTTATTCGAGTGAATAAACTATATCCTTTATGTCATCGGCCAGCTGTACCGCCGTCCTGTCGCTTGCCGACAGGGTAGCTGCGGGTATGGGCTTGCCGAAGATGATGCGGTATTTGCTGCCCCGTGCGCGTACCAGCTCGTCGGGCAACAGTATCTGCTCGAGGTTCACGCCGATGCCCAGCCGCTTGCGCCACCGCGCCGCACGGTAAAACCGCCGCGTATTGAGCGCGTCGAAACGCACCGGCACGATGTCCCGCCCGTATTCTATGGCCTTGGCTACGAAAGCCTTGTGCCACGTCAGGTCGCGTATCGAGCCGTCAGGCTGAAGCCTCGACACCAGCCCGGCGGGAAATATGAGCATCTGCCTGTCCGAAGCGTATGCCTCTGCTATCTCCGCCGTTGCCCTGCGCCCCTGCGCCCCGAACTTGTTGATAGGCAGGAATACGTCGCGCAGCGGCTCGACATTCATCAACATGTCGTTGACCAGGAAGCGTATGCCATCATCGCCGTAGCGGCTGCCAAGCACGGATATAAGCGATATGCCGTCCATGCCGCCGAGCGGATGGTTGGAGGCGAAAATGAACCGCCCCTGCGGCGGTATGTTCTCTTCGCCTTTGACCTCGATGCTCACCTCCATGTCGCGCAGCACTGCGGTTGCAAACTCGCTTCCACGGCGCGGGTAGGTGCGCCGCAGTATTCCGTTCAGCTCCTCCTGCCGTATCAGCCGCTCGACGGCTCGCAGCAGGAAGCGCGGAATGAAACGCATCTTGCGTGCGCCAAGCCGCGCACGCAAGATGCCTGTGAAATCTATTTGCAACGGCCCGTCCTGTGACATGGCTTTGACAAACGTATGTGCAGTGCTTATTTCAGGTCGGCGGGGGTGACGAACAGTTCAAGAGAGCCGCCGTCCTCGCTGACGAGACGCATGATGATGTTCGTTTTCTCCTCGACAAGCGCGTTGATGAACTCGGCGGAATCGCCGTCGCTCTTCAGACCCTGCACAAACTGCTGCTTCATCATGTCGGAGGGCATCTCCTGAAGGTCAGCTGCGCTGACACCGGGGATGTTGACAGTGAACACCACGGCGTTGCCGAAAGGTGTCTCCTCGTATGTCACGAGCTCCTGCCCGGCCTCCTTATTGGCCTCCTGGATGAATGCGCTGATGGTCTCGTTGGTCGGTGTTGCAGCTACGCCCATGAATATCGACAGGACGATGCTGACTAAGAAACTGAGATTCATAGTGTCGTGTGTTATATGTGTGTTCTATGTATTACTCGAAGTCGTCGGCGGTGAACGGTATGTCGATGTACGCGCCGTCGGAAGTCATCAGGCGGATGACCAGGCTTACGCCCTCTTCAAACAGGTCGGCAATGCCATCAGCTGTGTCCTCGTCCTCAAGAAGTGTCTGTACATACTGCTCGCGGAATGCATCAACGGGATAGTCCTCCAGGGCGGTCTCGTCGCCGTCCATATACAGTACATACACTACGGCTGCCCCGTCAGCCGTCTCTTCATAGGTTGCGTACCCCTGTCCGTCAAGCTCCGTGTTGGAAGCCTCGATGAACTCCTGCACGAGCGGGCTGCTCGGGGTCGCTGCGGCGCTCATGAAAAGGGAGAGCACCAGACTCAAAAGTAGATTCATAGTCTATTGTTTACGGTTAATATCGGCAAATTTAGCAACAATCCCCGTAATCCCCAAATCCAGCCCGGTTTTTCACTGTTCAAATCCGCTGAAAAGTTGTCCGCATTTCCGACAGCGGACACTCCTGCCGCAAATGCAGGGACGCACACTGCGTACGTCCGAGAATCTGTGTATGCAGCGCCCCTTACTGCCGTGCGGTTACACAACTATTGGGCGCATCATCTGTGTGACGCACCCTATGCAGTTGCTGGCTGTCTGTTTATCAGAACAGCGGGAAGAAGCTGGGATTGTTTACGTACTTGTCGTTGAACTGCTGGTCGGTCATCGAGAGCATCATGATGCCCTGAACCAAAGTGAGGATATTCCAGACACCAAACGTGACTATTGCCAACAAAATGGTGATGAAGCCCGCGCCGACTTTGCCGCAGTAGAAATAGTGTATGCCGAGACCACCGAGCAGGATTGCCAGTACGCCAGCTGTTGTCTTCGACTTGGGGTACTGCGACTGCGGGTATATGGGGCCAGAGCCTGGGTGGGGAGTATTTTGCGGGAGCATCGACATCAGCTCCGGCAGTGTGTACACTGCCACCCATGCCGGCATACCCTCGCGCCATACCTGCGAGTTAGGGTTGAGGCCGTAGTGGAGCAGCTGTTCCTTGGTCATCGGGCCTACCTGCTGACCGTTGTAGAGTATAAACCATTTGTCTTCCATAGACGTAACGATTGATTGGGTTGAGTATTTATATAGTTCTGAACCACAAAGGTAGTCAATTTCTCTGTAAAATCAAAAACACTGCGCAAATATCCGTGACGCCACACAGCGGATAGCGTAATCTGTTGTCCTGAGTTCTCTTAGGCACCACACAAAGACTGCGCTAAAATAAGTCACAAAGGCTAAGACTGAAGCCCCCCTCTTTTTTCTGAAGGGGGTATTTGAAGAGACATACCTGCGCGACATAAAGGACAGGTACAACATAGCACGCGAGGAAAAGATGGAAACACTGCTTGACATCATCGCGTCAACAGTCGGCAGCCTCACAAACCCGCACAAGCTGGCAAACACTTTTGCATCGCTGAACCACAGCGATCTGTCGGCTGTAACAATAAAGAACGCGAGTTCGGGATAACGACCATCAGCATTTACGACTTCCTGCTCAATCCTCGCTTGCTGGAGCTGTGAAGCTGCCGGGCGGTGTATATAACAAAAGTCCCGAGGCTGCACGGTCTCGGGGCTTTTGTTGCTTGCGTAAGGGGGCAAGCGTATTACTTGCCGGAACCGCCGCCGAGGAGGCGGAGCAGGTCTTCAAGGCTCATTGAGCCGCCGGTTGTGTTGTTGCTGCTGTTGCTGTTGTTGCCCTTGCCGGTATCTTTGTTGCCGCCTTCAGACGCAGCTGTCGGTGTCTTGCTGGTGGCTGTCTTGCCGGAGCTTTTGCTGTCGGTCGTCGTGGACAATGACGAGGAGGATGTGCCGGCATTGCCGCCGTTATGCTGCTGCGACTGCGCGTTGCCGGTGCGGTGCGTGCGGAAGCCGACGCACATTCCGTCGTAGCTGTTGAGGATGCTCACAGCCGCAGATGCCAGCTTGCTGCCGGTGAACTTGGCGGCAATATCCATGATTGACTTCAGCTGTGTGGCGTCAAACATGATGTCCAGCGACTGCGAAGTCTTCTGCACGTATGCGGTCATGCTGCCGATGTTGAGTGCGCCGAGGGCGGTGAAGTGGAACGTGAAGTTGCCGTCCTTCTCCTTGACGATAGTGCCGTGGACGGTCATGCGCTTCATACGGTATGAGAATGTGCCGTCAGTCTCGATAGTGAACACGCCGCCGGTGAGACCGTATTTCTTGAAGTACGGGTCGAGCTTCTCCTTAGCAGCGGTAGCGGCAGCCACGCCGCCCGCCTTCTTGAGGAAATTCTCGCTCTGGAACGCGACGGCAGAGCCGTCAACAGTCCACTCGCCGGCCATGTCGGCGACGGTGATGTCAGAGGTGGAGAACACACCCTCGATGAAGTCAGTCACGGTGTTTCCGCTCAGTCCAGCCAGCAGGTCGGATAGCTTGAACGCATTGGCGGGTATGGAGCATACCATAAGAGCTGCCGCCAAAGCCATAATCATTCGTTTCATATTATATTGTGTGTTTTGAGTGTTTGCAATGTGTTTCAGTCGGGGTTGACCGACGACTCCTCCTGCCAGAACTCGTCGTTCCATTCCTCATCGGACATATCCGCCAAATCGTCGTCCGTCTCTTCAGTCTCGAATATGAACTCGTCCTCCTCCTGCACGCGGTGGCGCACATCGAGCGGGCGGTGGGTAATAGTAGAAGCCACCATGTTCTGCTCGGAATTTATCTCGCGCCACAGCAGGTCTTTCAGTTCGGTCAGGCCGTCGCCGGTGACTGAGGAAATGAACAGCACGGGGAGGTCATCGGGGAGTTCCTGCGACAGAGCCTCGCGCAGCTCGTCGTCGAGCAGGTCGGATTTCGTCACCGCCAGCACGCGGCTCTTGTCGTTCAGCTCGGGGTTGAACTCGCGCAGCTCGCGCAGCAGCACCTGATAGTCGTCCTTGATGCTCGCCGTGTCGGCAGAGACCATAAACAGCAGGACGGCGTTGCGCTCTATATGGCGCAGGAAGCGCAATCCGAGCCCCCTGCCCTCGCTCGCGCCCTCGATGATGCCTGGAATGTCGGCCATCACAAACGACTTGCCGTCGCGGTAGCTGACGATGCCGAGGCTCGGCTCCATGGTGGTGAACGGATAGTCGGCTATTTTGGGGCGAGCCGCCGAAATAGCCGAGAGCAGCGTAGACTTGCCGGCATTGGGAAAGCCGACGAGGCCGACGTCGCCGAGCAGCTTCAGCTCAAGCACCACCGCCTTCTCTATCGCCGGCTGGCCTGGCTGGGCATAGCGCGGCGTACGGTTGGTGGCAGTGGCGAAATGGCAGTTGCCGAGTCCGCCCTTGCCGCCGCGCAGCAGCTTAACCACCTGCCCGTCCTCGACGACTTCGCACAGGAACTCGCCGGAATCGGCATCAAACACTGTCGTGCCTATAGGCACTTCGATTACACGGTCCTCGCCGTCGCGCCCGAAGGAACGGCCCGCGCCTCCGCTCTCTCCGTTGGTGGCGAATATATGCCGCTGGTAACGCAGGTGGAGCAACGTCCACAGGTTGCGGTTGCCACGCATGAAGATGTGTCCGCCACGGCCGCCGTCGCCACCGTCAGGCCCGCCCTTGGGGACATACTTGGCGCGGTGGAAATGGCGCGATCCCGCGCCCCCCTTGCCCGAGCGGCACAAGATTTTTACATAGTCTATAAAGTTGGATTCTGCCATTGGGTTATTCTTTTTTAATGTGTGTAATGTGTATGAATGTCGTCACCGGCGGTGCAACTCCAGATTTGATTTTTCGGCATTTTCGGAGGTCAAAAGCCAGCGTGCTGCTCGGCGCGGGCGAAATCTTCGGGCGAGCCGATGTCTATCCATGTGCCGTCAATAGGGAAGTAGGACACCTTCAGCCCGTCAGCAATCAGTTGCTCGATGAAGTCCGGCGCGTCGAGGTATGCGTCGGGAGCAATGCGCGACAGCAGCTCGCTGCGGAGTATGTATACGCCGGCGTTGGCAAAATAGTTGTAGACCGGCTTCTCGCGCAGCCCCGTGACCGCATCGCCCTCCGTGTCGATTATGGCAAACGGCACACTGACATTGTACGGCACGACAGCCATAGTCAGCGCAGCCCGTGTCTCTATATGCCGGCGGTACATGGCCTCAAAACTGATATTGGTCAGCAGGTCGGAGTTCATCACCAGGACATTCTCGTGTCGCGGACGCGGCACAAGCGACAGCGAGCCGAATGTGCCGGTACGCTTCTGCTCGGCAATGCAGCGCACGCCGTCGCCACGCTCATTGAAATGACTGATTATCTGCTCTTTGAGATAGTTTACGGTGACATAAATATCCTCCACGCCGTTGCGCATCAGCGCGTCAACGTTGTAGTCGATTATCGGTTTTCCGCCGATTTTCAGCAGCGGTTTCGGGGTCTCGAGGGTCAACGGGCGCAGCCTCTCGCCTCGTCCCCCAGCCATAAGGACGGCGGTAAGCGGCAGCATGGCGCATACACGCGACAGGTCGAGAATACGGACAATCCGCCCCTCGCTGTCAACCACCGGGACGGGGTTTATGCCGCTCGAGCGCAGCCCGGCGACACCATCAAAAAGGTCATCGCCCTCGCCCAGGCGGCGGAAATCCGCGTGCATGGCCTCGGCGCAACTCGCGCCTGTATCCACGCCGCGCAGCAGCGCACGGCGTATGTCGCCGTCGGTCAGCGACCCCAAGGCACGCCCCGCGCCGTCGGTCACGAAAAGCGTCATGCGGCTACCGGGCAGCATGTTCAGCCGCCGCAACGCCTCGCGTATGCTCGCCTCACGAGGCAGCGTGTGTTCCCTCACACTAACATTCACACTGTCAATCATATTGCAAAATTAATGATTTTTCCGCGACAGCACAACCTCCGCCGCCGCCACAGCAGCCCGGAAACTGGAAAAAATTTCACAGCCTCGAGGCGTATTGTCGAGGATAATTCGTAATTTTGTATTGATTACGGGGAAATTCCCGTATCCGGACAGCATCAATAATATAACTCTCTACTTGATATGGAAACAGACTACTCCAAACTCATCCAGGAACGCGCCGAAGAGGTCTTCTCAATCATGAAGCCGCGAACGTCTGAGGCAGACATGCAACGGCTGCGCGATGCCTTCGAGATGGCACGCGACGCGCACGCCCCGCAACGGCGCAAGACCGGCGAACCGTACATACTGCACCCTATCGCGGTCGCGACGATAGCGGCTCGCGAGCTGCAGCTCGACGTAAACTGCGTCATCGCCGCGTTCCTGCACGATGTAGTAGAGGACACGCCACATTCCATACATGAGATAGAGAAGCTGTTCGGCGCGGACGTGGCGTTTCTGGTCGGTGCCGTCACCAAGAGCAAGAAGAACAAGTACCTGATGTCCAAGCAAGTGGACAACTTCAAGCAAATGCTCGACGCGATGCGGCGTGACGTGCGTCCCATAATGGTAAAGCTCGCCGACCGGCTGCACAATATGCGCACCCTCGCCTCCATGCCGCCTGACAAGCAGATGAAGATAGCCGGCGAAACCGACTATTTCTACGCTCCGCTCGCTACGCGCCTCGGCCTGTACAACGTCAAGACCGAACTGGAGAACCTCAGCTTCCGTTTCCGCTGCCCGCATGAATACGAGGAGATAACCGACCTCATCGACCGCGACCACGAGTTCCAGCGCGAAAGGCTCGCGAAGTTCTCGCAGCAGGTGCAGCAGCACCTCGCCGACAACGGCATCAGCGTGGAGGTCAAGGTGGAATACCGCCGCCCATACAGCCTGTGGCGCATGATGAAGAAGCACAGCGAGGACTTCCACCACCTCAAATACCGCCATTTCACCGAGATAATATTCCGCACGCCCGAGGGGATGACCGAAAAGCAGATGACGCTGCAGATATACTCGCTCCTCACAGACCGATTCAAGGAAAAGCCCGGAGAGATAGCCAACTACATAGACTCTCCCAAGGAAAACGGATACCAGAGCTTCCACCTCAAACTGCTCGCCGACTTCGGCCGCTGGCAGGAGATACACATCAGCTCCGAGAGGATGGTGCACGAGTCACAGGTCGGCTGCCTCGGCGACGGACATGTGGACAATGTGCGGAGGTGGATAGAGAAGTTCCGCGACGTGCTGCGCGAAATCAATAACACACCCTCGGAGGACTTCATCGACAATGTCGTCGCCTCGTTCTACAACGACGACATCATGGCGTTCACCCCCCACGGCCGCCCCGTCATACTGCCGCAGAAGGCGTGCGTGCTGGACTTGGCATACGAAATACACACCGAGCTGGGGGAACATGCACAATACGCACGCATCAACGGGCAGCTTGCCTCTATCAAGGCGCGGCTGCACCGTGGCGACGTGGTGGAGATATTCACCGACGCACATTGCCACCCGCAGCGTGACTGGCTAAACCATGCCGTGACATACCACGCACGCAAAGCCATCAAGGCGTGGCTGGCGCACAGCGCACGCCCGAAATTCGACCGCTGCCCCGTCTGCCACCCGATACCCGGCGAAGAGGTCATAGGCTACAAGAACAGCGACAACCCCGACGGCATAATGACCGTCCACAAACGCGACTGCGCCGTGGCGATAAAGCTCTCGTCGCAGCACGGCGAGAACATCGTGTCGGTCAAGTTTGACGCCGATGAAACGCTATACCCCGTGCACCTGTACATCCGCGCCGTGGACCGCTACCACCTGTTCATCGACATGGTGACCTGCATCACCGACACGCTGCACCTGACCATGCACTCGTTCAACACCGAGACCACCGACGGCATCGTGGACTGCCACATAACACTGTCGGTGCACTCATTCGACGAGCTGCAGCACATCATCAGCCACATCCGCGCTATCAACGGCGTGGACGAGGTGAAGCGCATCATGACCACCCAGCCCTGACCCGAAGCATTGACAAACAGGGACACGGCACAACGCTCTCGATGCGTTGTTTCTAAATAACGTTGTTTCTCAATAAATTAAATTCTCTCGACGAGCAATGCAGAGTGCCGTGTTCCTGACTTGTCATATCAGCTGCAGGGCTTGTATCGAGCAACCGCACCCGATCGGCAATGCCCATTTGCGAGCAAAATTCGGTGTGGTCCCACGATTTTATTTGCGGGGGTCGCGGATTTTGACTATCTTCGCACCTGCAAACAAAGTAACACCCCGGCTAACGCCGACAACAACTATCAAAATGGAAAACAACAAAGAACAAAAGCTCCAGATCCAGCTCCGTCCCGAAATGGCTGACGGCAAATACAGCAACCTCGCCATGATCGGTCACGGACCCAACGAGTTCCTCATCGACTTCATCTTCGCCGCTCCCGGCATGCCCCAGGCTCCCGTGGTTAGCCGCGTGATGATGACCCCGGAAAACGCCAAGCAGCTCCTTTTCGCCCTCTCTGACAACGTGAAGAAGTACGAGACCACTTTCGGCGAAATCAAGCCCCGCACAAACGGCAACCCCAACGCAAACTAATCAAACCTACCCAATAAACGTCCGGTGCGCCGGCGGCACGCCGTCTGCGCACCGGCAGATTTTCAACCCCCTTACTTATCCTCACCGACCGTGGAACACAATCTGACCATCTACAATTCGCTGGCTCGCACCAAGCAGCCGTTCAAGCCCATTCACCCCGGACATGTAGGCATGTATGTCTGCGGCCCGACCGTATACGGCGACGCCCACCTGGGTCACGCCCGCCCGGCCGTGACTTTCGACATCTTGTTCCGTTACCTGAAACACCTGGGGTACAAGGTCAGATATGTGCGCAACATCACCGACGTAGGACACCTCGAGCATGACGCGGACTCGGGCGAGGACAAGGTCGCCAAGAAGGCACGCCTCGAACAGCTCGAGCCGATGGAGGTAGTGCAGATGTACCTGAACAGCTACCACCGCGACATGGAGGCTCTCAACGTACTGCCGCCGAGCATAGAGCCGCACGCTTCAGGCCACATCATCGAGCAAATCGAGTATATCAAGAAAATCCTCGATGCGGGCTTCGCATACGAGAGCTGCGGCTCTGTATATTTCGACGTGCGAAAATACAACGCCACCCACCCCTACGGCAAGCTCTCGGGACGCAACATCGACGACCTGCTCAGTACTACACGCGAGCTCGACGGACAGGACGAGAAGCATAACCCTGCCGACTTCGCTCTCTGGAAGTGCGCTCAGCCAGAACACATCATGCGCTGGCCGTCGCCGTGGAGCGATGGTTTCCCCGGATGGCACTGCGAGTGTACAGCTATGGGACGCAAGTATCTGGGCGAGACATTCGACATCCACGGTGGACGTATGTACTTGATCTTCCCGCATCACGAGTGCGAGATTGCTCAGGCTGTGGCATCACAAGGACATCCTATGGTGCGCTACTGGATGCATAACAACATGATTACCATCAACGGTACGAAGATGGGTAAATCACTCGGCAACTTCATCACGCTGGATGAATTCTTCAACGGTACTCACAAGTTGCTGGCACAAGCCTACACTCCGATGACCATCCGTTTCTTCATCCTGCAAGCTCACTATCGCAGCACTGTAGACTTCAGTAACGAAGCATTGCAAGCTTCGGAAAAAGGGCTGCAACGTTTGATAGAAGCAATCGAAGGACTCGACAAGATCACTCCGGCCGCAACAACTTCGGAAGGTATCAACGTGAAAGAGCTGCGTGCTAAATGCTACGAAGCTATGAATGACGACTTGAATACTCCTATTG
>URTA01000068.1 GCA_900550645.1 uncultured Porphyromonadaceae bacterium | reverse complement strand
CCAACGCCGCCTGCTCGAAGCCTATCGTCCCCACGCGGAAAAACAGGTCGCTTTTCTGCACACCCATCATCGACGTTACCGTCGGGTCGTAGGTCTCGGGGTCGGCGTTGGCAGAGAGCATCGAGACGACATCATACTTGTCACCTGTAATCTTGTCAAGCAGATACTTCTGCGGCGCTATAGTGACCGTCAACGTT
Source organism: uncultured Porphyromonadaceae bacterium (assembly GCA_900550645.1). GTDB lineage: Bacteria > Bacteroidota > Bacteroidia > Bacteroidales > Muribaculaceae > Lepagella. Next base: position 12,753 of record URTA01000068.1, on the reverse strand, counting down.
GGTTTAGAGCCATCCTGCTGGCTGCAAGCGGACACCATCCCCGCCAGCAAAAGCAGGAGGAGTGACACCGCGACGGAGATGATATTCTTGCCGGTCATGTCAGTCGAAATTGGATTTGAAATCAATAAAACTTGCGTATGCCCATGATTTGGCGCACATCAGCGAGCGTCTTGGCTGCAGTCTCGCGGGCGCGTTCCGCACCTTGGCGCATAACACGGCCCAGATACTCCTCGTCCTGGCGCAGCTCGAGTATACGCTCGCGTATCGGCAGCGTGATTTTCAGTATGTCCTCGGCGAGCTGCTTTTTCATGTCGCCGTAACGTATTGAGCAGTCAGCGTAAGCCTGGCGGAAATGCTGCACAGTGTCAGGGGTGCTGACCAGCTTCATGAGCGTGAACAGGTTGGCAACAGGCTCTGTGACAGGCGAATTTGGAGTCTGCGGTCCCTGGTCTGTGACGGCACGCATCACCTTCTTACGCAGCGTCTTCTCGTCGTCAACGAGATAGATGCAGTTGCCCTCGCTCTTGCCCATCTTGCCCGATCCGTCCAGTCCCGGCACCTTGACAGCCGAGCCTCCGAAGTTGAAGTTCTCGCACTCGCCGAAATAGTCAACGCCGTAGAACGAATTGAAGCGGCGTGCGAAGCGGCGCGTCAGCTCGAGGTGCTGCTCCTGGTCCTTGCCCACGGGGACATAGTCAGCATGGTGGATTAGGATGTCCACAGCCATGAGCGTGGGATATGTCAGCAGACCCGCGTTCACACGCTGGTTGGTCTGGTTGCCGATTATCTCCTTCTCGATTTCGTCGCCATCGCTTTTTATGCCGAGAGCCTTGCGGGCCTTGTCCTTGAACGAGGCGGTGCGCATCAGCTCGCCTATGCCAACGTGCATATTCATCAGCAGGTACATCTCCGAAATCTCGGGTATGTCGCTCTGCACATATAGGATATTCTTCTCCGGGTCGAGGCCGGCAGCGAGATACTCCGCGATGATGTCCTTGACATTCTCGTGCAGCATCTTGGGGTCGGGGTGAGTGGTAAGTGCGTGAAGGTCAGCGATGAAGAAACGGCAGTCATAATCGCCCTGCATCTTGACAAACTTGCTCAAAGCCCCGAAATAGTTGCCCAGGTGGAGGTTGCCGGTAGCGCGTATGCCGCTGAGGACAACCTTCTGCCCTGTGGTATTGGTGTTCGTGTTACTGTCCATAATCGAAAAACAAAGTCTTCTGCAATCAAATAATAAACGCGAAATTAACAAAAATCTTTCACGCCGGCAACAGGCAAAAAGCATTGCCGCGCAATCTTTCACACACTTTCACCCCTGTCGCTCCCATACAAGCGTCGGGATTTGGATATGACCGCCGAAATTCGTAACTTTGCGTTATGAATGGCTATAAGGCTCTTACAGCCAGCAAACGCCGTTCAATGACTGACTAATACACTTTACACAAACAGACATGAGTGAAATTGCCGCAAAATACAACCCCCACGAGGTGGAGGACAAATGGTATGCCTACTGGATGAAGCACCGCCTGTTCCATAGCGAGCCGGACGACCGTGAACCGTATTGCATCGTCATTCCGCCACCCAACGTCACCGGCGTGCTGCACATGGGACACATGCTCAACAACACCATCCAGGACATCCTGATACGCCGCGCCCGCATGACCGGCAAAAACGCACTGTGGGTGCCAGGCACTGACCATGCGGCCATTTCCACCGAAGCCAAAGTCGTGGCAAAACTCGACGCTGAGGGCATCAAGAAGGCCGACATCAGCCGCGAGGAGTTCCTGAACCACGCCTGGGACTGGACCCACAAGTACGGCGGCATAATCCTCGAACAGCTCAAGAAACTCGGCGCATCGTGCGACTGGGAGCGGACTGCGTTCACCATGGACGACATACGCTCCAAGTCCGTAATCCGCGTCTTCAACAAACTGTACGACAAGGGTTACATTTACCGTGGCGTGCGCATGGTCAACTGGGACCCGCAAGCACTGACAGCTCTTTCTGATGAGGAAGTCATTTACAAAGAGGAGCACAGCCACCTCTTCCACCTGCGCTACATGGTAGAGGGAGACCCCGAAGGACGATACATCGTGGTGGCGACGACTCGCCCCGAAACTATACTCGGCGACACCGCCGTATGCGTAAACCCCAACGACGAGCGGTACACCTGGCTCGAGGGGAAACGTGTCATAGTGCCCATGGTGGGACGTTCTGTGCCTATCATCATGGACGAGTATGTGGAAATGGACTTCGGCACTGGCTGCCTCAAGGTGACGCCAGCGCATGACGTGAACGACTACATGCTCGGCGAGAAATACGGCCTCGAGTCAATAGACATATTCAACGACAACGGCACAATCGCCGACCGCGCCGGCTTCTACGCCGGCATGGACCGCTTCGATGTCCGCACGCAAATCATGAAGGACTTGCAGGAACGCGGCCTCGTGGAGAAAGTGGAAGACTACGTCAACAAGGTGGGACACTCCGAGCGCACCGATGCCGTCATCGAGCCGAAACTCTCAATGCAGTGGTTTGTCAAGATGGAGGAACTCGTCAAGCCGGCCATCGCCGCCGTTGAGGAGGGCGACATCAAATTTGTACCCGCGAAATTCCGCAACACCTACCGCCACTGGATGACCACAATACGCGACTGGTGCATCTCGCGCCAGCTGTGGTGGGGACACCGCATACCGGCATGGTATCTGCCCAAGGGCGGATTCGTAGTGGCAGAAACAGCAGAGGAAGCTCTCGTCAAAGCACGCGAAAAAGCTGGCGACCCGACACTCTCCGCCGACGACCTGCGCCAAGACCCCGACTGCCTCGACACCTGGTTCTCATCATGGCTGTGGCCGCTGTCCCTGTTCAACGGCATACTCGAGCCGGACAACAAAGAGGTGAAATACTACTACCCCACCGCCGACCTCGTGACCGCCCCGGACATCATCTTCTTCTGGGTGGCACGCATGATTATCGCCGGCTATGAGTTCCACGGCGAGAAGCCCTTCGGCAACGTATACTTCACCGGCATCGTGCGCGACAAGCTCGGCCGCAAAATGTCGAAGTCACTGGGCAACTCCCCCGACCCGCTGGACCTGATAGAAGAGTTCGGCGCAGACGGCGTACGCATGGGCATGATGCTCGCAGCCCCCGCCGGCAACGACATAATGTATGACGACTCACTCTGCAAGCAGGGTCGCAATTTCTGCAACAAGATATGGAACGCCTTCCGCCTCGTCAAGGGGTGGCAGCCCGACGCAGCCGCCGCGCAGCCAGAATATGCCGCGCTCGGCATCAAATGGTTTAAGGCGCAGCTAAACCGCGCACTCGCCGAAGTGGACGACCTGATGGGCAAGTTCCGCATCTCCGAGGCTCTCATGACCGTCTACCGTCTGTTCTGCGACGAGTTCTCGGCATGGTATCTCGAAGTAATCAAACCGCCTTACGGCGAACCTATCGACGCGCAGACATACGCCGCCACGCTCGAATATTTCGATATACTGCTCCGCATGCTGCACCCGTTCATGCCCTTCATCACCGAAGAGCTGTGGCAGCACCTCGCAGACCGCAAGGATGGCGAAAGCATCATGGTGCAGCAGATTCCGGCAGCAGAAGAGTATGATGAGGCCCTGCTCGCACGCTTCGAGACTCTCAAGGAAGTGGTGGCTGGCATACGCAACGTGCGCCTGAAAAAGCAGATTGCAAACAAGGTCAAGCTGCCGCTGCAGGCCAAAGGCTCGCTCGACAGCTCGCTCGACAGCATACTGCTCAAGATGGGCAACATCGAGGCTGTCACCGCAGTCGAGGAGAAACCCGCCGCAGCAATGTCCTTCTTTGTCGGTGCAACGGAATACATCATTCCGCTCGAAAACAGCGTCAACGTGGAGGAAGAGCTGAAGAAGCTCGAGGCCGACCTGAAATACTACACAGGTTTCCTCGCAACGGTCGAGAAGAAACTCGGCAACGAGCGGTTCGTCAACAGCGCACCCGAAAAGGTGGTGGCTCTGGAACGCAAGAAACAGGCTGATGCCACCGATAAAATCGAGGCTATCAGCCGCGCTATAAAAGCCCTGAAAGGGGAATAAGACAGTCGTACATGGGCAGGACACGGCACGCCGTGTCACTGCTTATGCTACACTATTTTTTATGTGTGACACATAAAAACGATATGCCGCGAGACATCAACGTCCAGCGGCATATACCCCAAATTACAAATTAGTGAAACTCAAAAAATATGTTAGATAATTACCCTGTAGATTCTATACCATTATTACTTAAAGTATTCCGTAGCCCCACGCTCACGCGCGGGGTTATTATTTTCACAATTGAAAAAGTCATATTTCATATCCACAATGTCTAAGACAGTTTATTCATAACTAACTAATATGTCAAACTCACTCGCTACAAGACGGTTATAAGCCATCTTGAAGAAGTCTGCCTTTGAAAAACGATGTGGAAATAATGGGAAAGTATGGGTATGACACACGCCCGACCGCAGCCGTCACATCTGTCTGCTACACACGCCCCACTTTACGCGGGTGTGCATCTGTTGTCCGTACTCTGCCATCTCGTCCTCGCAAGATTTTTCGCGGCATTCCGGATCTGGCAGGTCTTCCGGCTCGTCCCCACCCCGGCAATCCTTCCCATGAGCCTCTCTCGGCTCACAGTGGATATAAATGCTGTCGGGATGTTGTACAGGACACACGGCAACGGGATTGCCCGGGATTCGCACCCGGTTCCCTTTTCAACAGCGTGTGAGGCTGTCACCAAATCCGATGCAAAATTACTCATTTGCGCCGAAACAAAAAAATAAATTGCGGAAATTTTTCCGTTATTTCCGCGACAATTTTTCAAAAACAGCGTCAAGTAGCGCGTATACCGCTGAATTGCACCGACTTGAACGCGGACACGATATGCCGTGTTCCTCCTCTGCCGCCTGATTTTTGCCGAGATGAAATGAGGGGGCGAGCCGCGCAGACCCACCCCCTCGGGGAATATTATAAGTGAAATCTATGTCGTCAATATCACTTGACTACCACCTTGCGCATGGTGTTGCCCTTGCGCTCCAGGTAGATGCCCGCTGTCGGGTTGACTACGCGCACGCCCTGAAGGTTGTAGTATACAGGTGCGGCGTTGTCTGCGGCGATGCCCTCGATGCCTGTCTCGGTGTTGACGAAGGAATCCCACTCAGTGACTGGTGTTACCTCTTCGCCATCAACGGTTACCCAGCGGTACTCATAGTTGCCGGCTACGAGGTCGGTTGCTACGGCGTTGGCCTGGCTGCCCTCAGCTGTGCCAGTGGCGATAGCCGAGTCTTCTGTGCCGTAGAGGCGGTACTCTACTTTCAGGTCTGCGGCGTAGGCTGCCGGGTATGCCGTGAAGTCGTTGGCTGCAAGGAAGTGAACAGGCACATTCTCCTCCTTAACACCCTCGCCGAGAACTACGTCAGCAGAGAATGTTGCGTTGCCGTTGCTCGGGGTTACGTTGCAGTCCACGATGTCTACATTCGGGGTCAGCTCGCGGATTTCGCTGAGGTTCCAGAACTCTGCGTCAGTAAACGCAGCCTTATGTCCGTAGGGAACATAGATGGGAGCGTATGCGGGGGTTTTGCCGGAAGATACACAGAACACGTTGTTCTTCTTGAGGGTGATCGGGGTCTCGCCGCAGTAGTATACACTGAGGCCGGAAGCGTTGCTGCTGCCGAAGATCTCTTGCATCTTTTCGATTGTAGCAGGAATCATCACTGACTTGATAGCATCGCAACCTCTGAAATTGCCGATCAAGATACTTTTGAGGTTGGTCATCTCGGGAACAGCAGTCAGGACTTTACATTCGTTGAACACAGAACCCTTCAGTTCATCGACTTTCGTCAAACCCTCAACTGAAACGAGCTGTCGGCAGCTGGAGAATGCGCCCGAGCCGAGTGTTGTTACATTCTCCATGCCGGTGACAGAAGCCAGCTGTGCGCATTGGTTGAACGCATCCCAAGAGATTTCTACCACAGCTTCGGGAATGTCTATTGTCTTAAGAGACAGGCAATAATAGAACGCTTGGGCTTCGATAATACGGATCGTTTCGGGAAGAGTGACGGCGTTGAGCACAGTAGCGTGGTTAAACGCATACTTGCCAATACCTGTGACAGTGAAGGTTGTACCATCCTCTGTCACCGTCTCGGGAATGACGATGCTGCCTTTGTAGTAATTGGCGTTGTGATCATAGTCATTGTATTCGTCATTGTATGTCACATACACCTCATTGGTTTCGCCGAGCGTAGTGATCTTATACTTGATATTGTCGATGGTAAGCACCTGGCCGACCTTGAATTTCGAGGTCACCGTGAATGTCGTCCAGTCGGATACAGCCTCAGTGTTGTCTCCAGAAGTGTATACCCAACGGTACTCGTAATTGCCGGCTGCAAGGCCTGTTGCTACCACGTTGGTCTTGTTGCCCTCGGCTGTGCCCGTGGCGATAGTCGAGTTTTCAGTGCCGCTCAGGCGGTATTCCACTTTCAGGTCAGCTGCGTAGGCTGAGGGATATGAGGTAAAGTCGTTGGCCGCAAGGAAAAGCGCGGGAACATTTTCCTCCTTGACACCCTGGCCGAGAACAACGTTGGCTGTAAAAGTAGCATTGCCCTCGCTCGGAGTCACGTTGCAGTCCACGATGTCTACATTCGGGGTCAGCTCGCGGATTTCGCTGTCACTCCAGTACCAATCGTCGCGATAAGTACCAGCTGTGCCGTAAGGTACATAGACCGGTGCGTATGCGCGAGGGCTTGATGATACGCAGAATGTATATATTCCGCTCAGCGTAATCGGCGTGGTCATGCATGAATAGACCTTGACACCGGCGGTATTCTTGTTGCCGAAAATTTCAGTGATGCTCTCCATGCCGGCGGGGAGAACCACTGTTGTCATGGAGTTGCAGTTGCTGAAGCCACTGCGCTCGATTTTCTTGAGGTTGGGCATTTCCGGAAGATTCGGCAGCAGCACGTTTCCGCTGAAGGCGAACTGGCCTATCGTTTCGACCTTTGTCAGGCCTTCGACCGTTGTCAGTGCCGGGCATGACATGAACGCCATGCTGCCGATGCTTGTTACGCCAGCCATGCCAGTGACGGAAGTCAGAGCCGAGCATTTCTTGAAGCAGCCGGTGGGGATAGCAGTTACACCGCTGGGGACGTTGACAGAGGTCAGAGAGGAACAGCCCCCGAAAGCTTCATCGCGGATTTTAGTCACTGTTTCGGGGAGGGTCACGGAAGTGAGCTGCGTTGCGCCGTAGAAGGCATGCTCGTCAATCTCTACTACGGGATACTCCTTGTCATTGATGGTGACAGACGCGGGGATGACAATGTTTCCCTGATAGAAATCGTCATTTGACTCCCAGTCGTCGTATGTGACATAGACTGAGCCGTTGTAGACGTGATACCATACACCATCCACGTTGTACGAGCCGGCGCCAGCAGCGTTGGCTGTGAGCGGCATAGCGGCTGCCAGCATGGTTGCTACTATGCCAAACAGCAAAAGAGATTTTTTCATCATGATATTATTAAAACAATTAATTTACAACTACTTATCGCATTATTCCCCATGGGTGCCGTTAAGCAGCCCATGAAGCAATTTGCCTTTGAAAAATGGTACGAGGGGTAAAGAATGGGAAGTGCCGGACTTGCGTACACGCCAGCGCAACCGCAGCGACTGTCTGCAACACGCACCATTGTTTGTGTTGTGCGGGAGCATCTGTTGTCCGTTCTCTGCCCTCTTGTCCTCGCAAGATTTTTCGCGGCATTCAGGACTTGGCAGGTCTTCCGGCTCGTCCCCACCCCGGCAATCCTTCCCATGAGCCTCTCTCGGCTCACAGTGGATATAAATGCTGTCGGGATGTTGTACAGGACACACGGCAACGGGATTGCCCGGGATTCGCACCCGGTTCCCTTTTCAACAGCGTGTGAGGCTGTCACCAAATCCGATGCAAAATTACTCATTTGCGCCGAAACAAAAAAATAAATTGCGGAAATTTTTCCGTTATTCTCGCCGCAATTTTTCGAGCAGGTTCTCTCGGAGTACTCGGAGGTCTCGGAGTTCTCAGACTAACGCGAAAAATGAGGGGGTGAGCCGACATTGGCTCACCCCCTCGCTGGAATATTATAAGTGAAATTTATGTCGTCAGTTTCACTTGATTACCACCTTGCGCATGGTGTTGCCCTTGCGCTCCAGGTAGATGCCGGCTGCCGGGTTGACTACGCGCACGCCTTGCAGGTTGTAGTATACAGGTGCGTCAGTGTCAGCGTCGATGCCGTCGATGCCTGTCTCGGTGTTGACGAATGAATCCCATTCTGTGACGGGGATGATTTCTTCGCCCTCAACGATTACCCAGCGGTACTCGTAGTTTCCGGCGATAAGGTCGGTGGCTACGGCGTTGGCCTTGTTGCCTTCGGCTGTGCCTGTGGCGATGGTCGAGTCTTCAGTGCCATAGAGGCGGTACTCAACTTTCAGGTCAGCTGCGTAGGCTGAGGGATATGAGGTAAAGTCGTTGGCCGCAAGGAAAAGCGCGGGAACATTTTCCTCCTTGACACCCTGGCCGAGAACAACGTCTGCGGTGAATGTGGCGTTGCCGGCACTCGGTGTAACATCGCAGTCCACGATGTCTACATTCGGGGTCAGCTCGCGGATTTCGCTGTTGCTCCAATAGTTTGCAGCACGGAAAGCGTCAGCCGAGCCGAAGGGGACATAGACAGGAGCGTATGCACGAGGGCTGGATGCTATGCAGAATGAGTACTGGCCGGCAAGGGCAAACGGCTCGTTGCCGCAGAAATATACTTTGACATCAGCAGAGGCATTGCTTGAGAACAGCTCGGCAACACGGTTTACAGCAGCGGGAAGCACCACATACTCGAGAGCGGTACAGCCGGCGAATGCGCTTGTGCCGACAGTCTTGAGTGCGGGCATCTCGGGAAGTACGATCAATGCAGTGTTGTCGCTGAAAGCAAACTCGCCGATAGTCTCAACGCTTGACAGGCTTTCGATAGAGTTCAGCGCGGTGCATTTCATAAATGCAGACGGACCGATAGTCTTCACGCCCTCCATGCCGGTGATTGTTTCTATCTTCTTGCAGCGAGAGAAGCTCTTTTCGCCAATTGTCTCAACAGACGCAGGGATGTCGAAAGTTGTCAGAGAGATACAATAGTCGAAAGCAAAGTCTCCAAGGCTCTTGACTGTCTCGGGCAGAACGATAGAAGTAATCTTCTGGTTGTAGCTGAAGGCGCGGTAGCCGACAGTGCGGATGCCCTCGGACAGTTTAATTGAAGTGACAGTTGACGCACACTGATAGAATGCGTAGTCGTCAACAGATGTCACCTGGAACTCAGTGCCGTCATCGGTAACAGTAGAGGGGACAACGTATTCAGCACTCTTGTAGAATGAAGAGTTGCTTACATTGCCAAGCACAAAGTTGGAATAGTCGTTGGTCTTGTTGTTGTAAGTCACAGCAACCTCGTTTGTTTCGCCGAGGGCAGTGATGCGGTACTTGATGCCGTCGATAGTCAGACCCTGGTTGAGGGCGTACTTCTGGCCTTCAACAGCGACAGTCTTCCAGTCAGAAACAGCCTCGGTGTTATCACCAGAAGTGTATACCCAGCGGTACTCATAGTTGCCGGCGGCAAGGCCGCTGACAGCTGCGGTGACGCTGCCGTTGTCAACCGTAGCAGCAGCAAACTCCGAAGTCTCGCTGCCGACCGTGCGGTACTCAACCTTCATGCCGGCGGCGTAGGCTGCAGGGTATGCAGTGAAGTCGTTGGCTGCGAGGAAAGATGCGGGTACGTTCTCCTCCTTGACACCCTCGCCGAGAGCGACGGCAGCATTGAATGTAACAGCATCGTTCTTTGACACGGCTGTGCCGTCTGCGACTGTCATGTTGGGCGTAAGTTCGCGGATGTCGCTGTATTTCCAAATGAATGCCTTGTTGAATGTAGCGGCATAGCCGTAAGGCACGTAGATGGTAGCGTATGCGCGAGGGCTTGTTGTTTTGCAGAACGTATACAGGCTCGAAAGCTCAAACGGTGTTGTGCCGCAGTTGTAGACCTTGATGCCAGAAGCAATGTTGCTGCCGAAAATCTCGCCGAGGCTCTCGACAGTAGCAGGGAGCAACAAGTATGCAAGAGAATTGCAGCCAGAGAACGCATTGCGTCCGATTGACTTAAGAGCAGGCATTTCTGGCAGTTTGGTCAGGGCAGCGTCGGAGCTGAACGCGAACTCGTCGATAGTCTCAACCTTTGACAGACCTTCGAGGGTGGTCAGGGCAGAGCAAGACATGAACGCAGAGTTGCCGAGTGTTTTGACATTGGCCATGCCGGTTACGGACAGCAGGGCAGAACACTTGTCAAAGCACTCGTCGGGAACAGTCTCGACAGCTGCGGGGATGTTGGCAGTAGTCAGAGAGAGGCAGCCGTAGAAAGCATAGCTGCCGATGCTGCTGACAGACTCGGGCAGCACCACCGATGTCAGGCTGTATGAGTTGTAGAATGCATGGTCATCTACTGATGTCACATTGAATGTGGTGTTGCCCTCAGTGACAGTAGCCGGGATGATATATGCACCCTTGTAGTACTCGTTGTTGTGCTTAAAGTCGTTGTTCGCGTCGTTGTACGTTACGGCCACCTCATTGTTGTCGCCGAGAGCCGTAATCTTGTACTTGACATTGTCGATGGTCAGCACCTGGCCAATTTCAAACTCAGGCTCTGTCACACCGACAACGGTGAACTGCGTCCAGGGAGAAACGGCTGTCACCTGATTGTTGAGCGATGAAATCCAGCGGTATTCATACTCGCCGGCAGCAAGAGTCTTGACTGTTACGCTTGCATTCACACCGTCGGCAGTCGCGAACTCTGCACCATAATCTTCGCTGCCTACAGCACGGTACTGAAGTATCAACGCTGGAGCCAAAGTTGTGGGATATGAGCTGAAATCGTTGGCTGCGAGGAAGAGCGCGGGCACGTTCTCATCCTTCACACCCTCGCCAAGAGCAACAGAAGTGCTGACAGTCACGCCAGCGGCTGTCTCTGAAACTGCATCCGTCAGGTTCAGGTTGGGAGTAAGCTCGCGGATGTCACTGTAGTTCCATATAAACGCAGTCTTGAAAGAGGACGCGCTTCCGAAAGGCACATATACAGGTGCATATTTTTTCTCCGAGGCGGGTGCAGTGCTGAACGCATACAGGCTGTTGAGATCAACCGGAGTGGGGTTGCAGTTATAGATCTTGACATCAGCAGAGAGGCTGTTGCCGAAGATTTCGTCGATGCTGTTGACTGTGGCAGGGAGCAACACGCGGGTAAACGAATTGCAGCCGGAGAATGCATTGCGGCCAATAGACTTGAGTGCGGGCATTGCCTGCAGATCAAGCAGCTGGGCATCTTCGCTGAAAGCGAACTCGCCGAGAGATTCCACCTTGGTCAGACCCTCTAGTGTCTTCAATGCATAACACTCCGAAAATGCAGAGTTGCCGAGGCTCTTGACATTCTCCATGCCAGTCACGGTAGCCATCTCCTTGCACTGGTCGAAACAATATGCAGGGATAGCCTCAACAGCTGCAGGGATGTCAATGGTCTTGAGCTCAATGCAATACCAGAACGCATACTCGCCAATGCTGCGGATAGTTTCCGGCATGACAATCGACGTAAGGTAGGGAGCGTCATAGAACGCATGGTCAGTTATGGCAGTCACTGTGTACTCGACACCGTCAAAGGTAACCTTCTCTGGAATGACAAAGTCACCCATATACCACCCGGCATTGCACTGATAGTTATTCTTGACATCATTGTACGTCACAGCCACCTCGTTGGTCTCGCCAACAGCAGTGACCTTGTACTTCAGGTGGTTGCTGCCAGTCAGTATCTCGCCGACCGCGTGCGGAGTTGCGTCATCGGACTGCGTTGCCGGCGCGGCGTATGCCGTGGCCGGAACACCCACTGCGAACAGTGCGGCTGCGCTCAGTCCAATTGACAAAATGTAATTTTTCATATTACGCAATGTTTTAAATTAAGTATGTTGTTAGTTCAATCTATCAACTCATCACACCGTACAGACACAATACCGCACCGGTGAGAAACATTGCCTTTGAAAAATGATGTGGGGGGTTATGTTGCAGACACACCGACAGCCGCACGGTTTCGCCCGTTGCACCTGTCCGCCGGCACACCTGCCAAATGAGCGTGCCGAATACTCTGCCATCTCGTCCTCGCAAGATTTTTCGCGGCAATAGGACTTGGCAGGTCTTCCGGCTCGCTCCCACCCTGACATTCCTTCCCATGCGCCTGTCTCGGCACACAGTGGATTTTGCCACCTGTCAGGGTGTTGATGTGGAACTCACGGCAACGGGATTGCCCGGGATTTTCACCCGATTCCCTATTCTTCCGCAAAATGCGGACACTCAGATAAGATATATAATTATATATAATATTATACGCAAAATGCGCAGAATGTCAATATCCGCCCCGACATATATGCCGAATCGGCATAAAGCCAATATGTTAAAAAAACATTTTGGCAAAAATAGTTATGGTTTTTTTCAGAATTTATGCTATAATCGGTTTGGGTGATTTGATTTTATGAAACATGTTATAAATACTGTAAGCGAAAATTACTGGCTTAAAGAATATAAGGACCGTGCAGATATGGATTCCTTTATCAATGAATGCAAATGCGACGGTGTGGAGGTTATCCGCGGCGGAGATGACGACACCGACATTTATTGTCCGGAAAA
>URTA01000067.1 GCA_900550645.1 uncultured Porphyromonadaceae bacterium | reverse complement strand
AGCAGGTCAAGGTGCGCAACGGCGCAGTGGAGTACGGCGCGGACAGCGTGCTGCTCTGCGAAATGGATACCGAGGGAGGGTGGCTGCACTTCCGCGACCTCGGGACTGTCGAGGAGCGCACGCAGCTGCGCGAGCAGACTGACAAGGAGGACGACCGCGTCAACGACGCCATTCGCCGAATGCTCGACGAGGGGAAGACATACCGCGAGATAGCCCAGGCTCTCGGCATATCGGTATCGACAGCCCACAGCCGCGCCAAGAAGCTCCAGTTGTCTGGCGAGTAAGCATTGCTGACGTGCGTGCTGTTCGGCTTGTTCGGTTGTTCGGTCTGTTCGGGGGCTGGAAACGCCGAACAAGCCGAACAGAGTAAACAGAAATCAGGAACATGTTCGGGCTTGTTCGGTTGTTCGGCTGTTCGGGGCTGGGAACGCCCGAACAGCCCGAACAGCCCGAACAGCGACTGGGTTGTGTCGCTGCCAGCCGTGCGGGTATGCCCACACATTATCTCGTGATAGTATTTTATCTGCCTTGCAGCGACAGGCGTATTGCCGCCCAGTCATTGTCTGACCGCGTCTCTTGCAGCTTCAAGCCGAGGCGTGCGGCGGCACGCTCTATCATCGGTATGTCGCTGACGTAGAAGCCGCTAAGGAGCAGTGTCGCTCCAGGCTTCATCGCAGCGACGTATGCCCGGATGTCGGCGAGGATGATGTTGCGGTTGATGTTGGCGATGAACACGTCTGCCCGGTCGAGGTCGGGCAGTGAGGAAGCGTCGCCGTTGACCAGCCTGATTTCGGCATTGTTGAGCGAGGCGTTGTCTATGGCGTTGAGGTATGCGCCGTTGTCAATCTCAATGCCCTGAACCTCCTTTGCACCGGCCATGCTGCAGAGTATTGCGAGGATGCCGGTGCCTGTCCCCATGTCTGTGACGGTCTTGCCCGTCAGGTTCATGTCGAGCAGGTAGCCTATCATCAGCGAAGTGGTGGAGTGGTGTCCTGTGCCGAATGCCATTTTCGGGTCAATGGTGATGTCATACTTCGCTTGCGGCAGGTCGGTATGGAACGAGGAGTGTATCAGGCAGCGGTCGCCCACGACTATTGGCTTGAAATAGTTCTTTTCCCACTCGCTGTTCCAGTCTTTGCCCTCGATATGCTCGGCGGCGAATTTCATCTCTGTCGGTATGGGGAAATCGGCCAACGCTTCTCGGGCAGCGTCCATGTCAAACTGCGGCTCGGTGATGTAAGCGGTCAGCCCGTTGCTGTCGGGCGAGAATGAATCGTAGCCCACGTCAGCGAGAAACGCTGCCATGAGGTCGGTGATGTCTTCGTTGCAGGGAGAGGCTTCGATGCGTAGTGCTATGTAGTCGTTCATTGGAGTGTACAGGTGGAGGGGTGGCGTTTGTTCATTTTTTGCGCTTGAAGAATTTCCATACCTTTCGTACAGTGCCGAACACCGAAAAGCCGAGCATGGCATAGTCGGCGTAGTTGAGCGAAGACAGCACCTTCGGGAGCAGCCCTCCTGCCTTTCCGAGGCTCGACACCTTTCCGGACAGCCTCCCGAACGCGGTCTTCTCTTTCATGGCGTTCAGCCCTGCGAGTGCCTTTTCCTTGGCAAATTCTTTTTTCAGCGATGCCAATGCGCGTTGGTATCGCAGTTCCTGGAGTGTATAGCCGTTAAACACGGCGGGTTCGTCTGCCGTGTTGCGTGCAGGTATGTTCTTGCTGTTGCCCATAATCATTTGTTTTCGTCGTTGTCAAGGATCAGTTTTGAAATCATCCGAGCCATCGGGTCGAATATCAGCGGTTTGCGCAGCAGGTACAGCACTCCTGCCAGCAGCAGGAATATCACTGCCACACACAGGTATGCCAGCACCTGGCCGACAAGTGCCTCAAAGACGGAGACCAGGCACATGGAGATTATCACCAGGGCAATCATGACGAGTATCGAAATCATAGCCATCAGGAATACCGACCCTGCGAAAATGGTCAGTTTCTCGGCGGCGGTGAGTTTCACATACCTGATTTCATGCTTTAGCCACGCTTTTATGTGCTTTAGCATCAAGCGAATTTCATCGGATAATGTTTCCTTCATCTGCATAATGTTATGGGTAATAACGGAAAAACAACGAGACAACCGGCGGCGTGAAGCCACACCGTCCGGTCATCGCGGTTGTGCTATAGCGCGGCGGTCTGTGGCCGCTTGCCTTTTGGGCAAGTGTCACTCGCCTGTGAGTTCAGCAACGAGAGCGTCAACCTCATCGTCGCTCATGTCAATGCCTTTTCTCTTGATGAGCTTGCAGATGCGGGCGCGTACGTCAGAGCCTTTCTCCGGGGCGAAGAGCAGGGCAGCTCCTGCGCCTACGAGTGCGCCGCCGAGGAATGCGTAGAGCAATGTCAGATTTTTCATATCCTTTGCAGTGTGTTAGATGTGTTCTTCGATTTTTCCTTCGATTTCGTCCACGAGCTGATCCATCTTCTCTTTTTTCAGGCAGATGCCCTTTTCGCGGAGTACTTCCTTGATTTTCTTGCGCATGTCAGAGCCTTTTTCGGGGGCGAAGAGGAGGCCGACTGCGGCACCGGCGATTGCGCCGCCGATGATAGCTGATATTACATGAATAGGTTTCATTGTATTGTTAATTATGAGTTGTGATACTTGTTATGGCATACCATACGGTATATCATATTAACGCGCCATGCGGCACAATGTTTTGGCAGCGGCCGAAAATCGGCATATCAACGCTGCGCCATGAGGTTCGGCTGCGCCTCTGCTGCGTATGCCATTACGCCCTCCTCGGTGAGCGACACCATGCGGAAGTCGCCTTCGGGGGTGATCATCTTGACGTGGCTGTCGTCTACCATTGTCATGAACGGCTGCATCTCGCCGTTGAGTTCTACAGACCATGTCTGCGAGTCAACGTCGAAGTCGAGGCGTGTCTGCTGGCCGGTGGGTTCAAATGTTATGGTGTAGCCCTTGCCGTCGCAGGCTATCAGGTAGCGTCCCTGCTCGGTGTCTACGGCCTTGACAGATGCAGTCATCGGGTTGCTGCCGCTCCAGAATTCTATCGAGTTGAGCACGAGTATGTCGGCTATGCCGGTCACTTCATATACCGGTAGAATCCAGAAGGCGAAAAATACCAGCTCGTTTACGAACTTGTTGCCGATCTGGTTGTTCCAGTTCAGCACTCGTGAGGTCAGCGCGAAGCTGCCGATGCAGGAACTGAGTGTCAGCGACGCACATACGGTCAGCAGCACTCCTACGGTCATATAAAACTTTTTCATATTGAGTTATTTTGGGTTGGTTGTGATGTTTCTTGTTTCATTTGTTGTGCGGCTTTCATTCGGGGATGCTGTGGCGGTACTGCTCGTATGCCCCGAACACCTTGTCAACAAAGCCCACGGTCTCTTGCCCGCGGAAATAGCCGTGTTTGACAACCGGGTCGTTGTAGTATTGCGGCGTGGTCTTCAACAGGGCCATCTCGCGGACGTTGCCGTACCATGTTCCGGGGTCGCGTCCGTATTTACGAGCCAGCGCGATAGCGTCGAGGATATGCCCGAGGCCTGAATTGTATGCGGCGATGACGAACATGCGCCTCTGCGCGGGGTCTTTGACGTGTTTGCGCAGCGACTTGTCGATGTCAGCAAGCGCGAGTGAAGCTCCGCGCACGCTCTGCTCTGGATTTGCCATGTCTGTCACGGCATACTGCCTTGCGGTAGAGGGCATAAGCTGCATCAGGCCGCGTGCGCCGGCCCATGATACTGCCGTGGGGTCAAACTTTGATTCTGTATATGCTATGGCCGCAAGCTGCCGCCAGTCCCAGCCTATGCGCGATGCGTACTGGCGGAATATTTCCTCATACCTCACGCCATTGCTTGCCGCCGGCACATCTGCAGTCGCCGTCTGCGGCGTCTCCATTGCGCTTCTCGCGGCGTGCCGGTAGTATTTTTCGCGTATCTTGTCATAGTCTGTTGTAGCCTCTGCCGTCTTAGACCAAGCGTCTATGCGGTCGCCGAGCTGCTTGTCGCCGCCAGCCACCACCCATGACGACACCTGGTCTGTGCCGACGGCTACCGATACGTCAATGCCTCCGTACATGTCGGCGCATATATCCGCCATGTCTGAGTCGGCTACAGTCATCGGCAGGCTGCCGTCGCTGACCATCCGCACCAGGTCTACCGTCTCGAGGGTGTCGGAAACCACGGCTTCGATGCCTATGCCGCCGCCGAGTTCATCTGCAAGGTTGGCCATGCGGTACTGGTACTTGGAACCCTTCTCCACATAGACAGTCTTGCCTATCAGGTCGGGGACAGACTTCACGGCGGCATATTTGGGCTGCACCAGCACTTGGTGGCTCACTGCCTGTTTGCCGCAGAAGCGGACATCCTGTGCATATTCGGCTATCCTCGGGACGCTGTACGCTATTACGTCAACTTCTCCCTCGCGGAGCATGCGCAGCATCATCGGCACGTCTGCCGCCACCTTCAAGTCTACGGCAACGCCCTGCGCCTCGGCATAGCGCGTCAGCATCTCGTAGTCAAGCCCCATAGGCTGGTCATGGTACTGGAAATAGGATGTCGCGCCGTACATAGTGACTGCCCTCAGGGTGTCGCCCTTGCAGCAGTTGCTTGCCGACTTTCCCCGGGCACCGTCGGCTGAAGCGCGACTGCGGCTGTCGACACAGAACAGCACTATGGCGGCGGCGAGAGCCGTTGCCAGCGATGCCAGTCCTATGTGGCGCAGCTTCATGGCATAACGAGAGTAGGTTAATATTCAAATACGCCGTACTGTGATTTGACAGTCAGGCGTTTCCCCTCGGGGGCGGCTTCCACGCGGCCTACGATGCGGGCTTCGATGCCGAATGACTGCGCAGTCTCTATGACCGCCTGGGCATGCTCCTGCGGCAGGTAGACCTCGAAGCGGTGTCCCATGTTGAACACCTTGTACATCTCCTTCCAGTCTGTGCCGCTCTCGCGGTGTATCAGTTCAAACAGTGGCGGTATCGGGAACAGGTTGTCCTTGATGACGTGCATCCCCTCGCCGATGAAATGCAGTATCTTGGTCTGTGCGCCGCCCGAACAATGCACCATGCCGTGGATGTCGCGGCGCATCTTCTTGAGCAGTGCGGTGACGACAGGAGCGTAGGTGCGCGTAGGGGAGAGGACGAGCCGTCCGGCATCGAGGGGCGAGCCGTCAACAGCATCTGTCAGCGAGCATGAGCCGGAATAAACCAGGTCTTCCGGCACATTGAGGTCGCAGCTTTCGGGGTATTTCTCCTTAAGGTATTTGGCGAACACGTCATGGCGTGCGGAGGTCAGGCCGTTGCTGCCCATGCCGCCGTTGTATTCCTTCTCGTAATTGGCCTTGCCGAATGACGCAAGCCCGACTATCACGTCGCCCGGGGCTATGTTGGCGTTGTCGATAACGTCCTCGCGGCGCATGCGGCAGGTGACGGTGCTGTCAACGATGATAGTGCGCACCAGGTCGCCCACGTCAGCGGTCTCGCCTCCTGTGCTGTAGATGTTCACGCCCTGTCCGCGCAGTTCTTCCAGCAGCTCCTCCGTGCCGTTAATTATTGCCGAAATCACCTCGCCTGGGATGAGCAGCTTGTTGCGTCCGATGGTGGAACTAAGCAGTATGTTGTCTGTCGCGCCTACACACAGCAGGTCGTCGATGTTCATGATGAGCGCGTCTTGGGCTATTCCCTTCCATACGGACAGGTCGCCGGTTTCGCGCCAGTACAGGTAGGCGAGGCTCGATTTAGTGCCGGCACCGTCGGCGTGCATTATGTTGCAGTATTCCGGGTCACCGCCGAGTATGTCGGGGATAATCTTGCAAAAGGCGTTGGGGAAGATGCCTTTGTCAACATTCTTTATCGCGGCGTGTACATCCTCCTTGGAGGCGGAAACGCCACGGCGGTCATATCTGTTGGATTCCATATATTAGGTTCGTATTATCTTGATATTCAATAGTATGAACGGTGTGCGTCGGCAAGAGACCCGGTCGGTGGCAGTATGGCTGAAAGTCGTGTCTGCCCGCCGTGTCTTGTGACGCTTCTGCATACTGCTTGCAAAGATAATGTTTTTTGACGTACCGCACGCCCGCTCTGCCCGAAAAAACGCATTCGCTCATGCGGCAGAATGTCAGTCGGCGGTATAGTAGTGCTACAGGTAGCAGCGGGCGATGAAGTCGGCATTGTCAGCGACGAGCCGCGTGTCATCGCTGCCGGGGAATGCCGCGTCTGGCAGCCATCCCCTGTCGAGGCAGTAGGCGAGCAGGTCGCGGGGACACAGTCCGCGGACAGTCAACAGGTCAAAGGCATGCTTGCGGGCGTATTCGCGGTCGTATGACGGGTTTTGCGGCGCGGCTATGCATCGGCTGACGTTGCGTGCCACGAGCATACCCTTGTCGGGGTGTACGAGCAGCACGAAGTCCTTGTCGCCCTGCAGCTGCGGCAGGTGCTTTTCGCCTTTTTCCCAGCCGAGAGTGTCGATGAGGAAGCTGTTCAATTCCTTATAGCCGGCGATGAAGCGTATCGGCGAGCCTCCGTTTGCGGTGACGAATGGGTCGTAGTACGGATGCTTGTGCTTTTCCTCGTCTTCCGGCTTGCGGCGAGGCTGTCGAGGCAGTTTCCCCTCAGCCACGAGCGACACCCAGTGCGACAGGTGCAGCGCAAGCGGCCCTGTGGGATGCTCGGTCATGGATTGTTCCACAGCTTCACGTATCGCCTCGAGGTCGCCGCCCTTGGTTTCTGGGCGGTTGAGTATGTCTGACAGGGTAAGGGCGTATGCGGGCGTGAGCAGCCATGAGTGCATGAACAGCCAGTTGCCAAGAGAAAATAGCGTTTCCTGATCGCCCGGGTCATGCATCTCGAGTTCGCGGCCGAACACATATCCTTCAGGCATTGGGGCATTGTCATATTCGCTTTCGAGTATTTCGTGCAGCATCTGCGCAAGCTGAAGGATTTTGCTGTCAAGAGGATATGTACGCCGCTGCTTGTCAGAATACATTGAGGAGGCATACCAAAGCATGAACTGTACGTCAGCAAGGTTCAGCTCATAGTCTATGTATTCGTCGCCGACCTCGTAGAACGGAAGTGTACGTCCGTACATGGCGCGGTTGCGGTCGATGAACGAGTGCCACAGCCCTGCATCGCATATCACGTCCTGATAATAGCCCGTCAGCGCAAGGCAAGCGCGTTCGATGACAGGGGGGTGGTATTCCTCAAGCAGCCTCGACTGAATGGCGGTGTCGATGAGGCGGCAGCACAGGTCATAGTAATAGCGGTCGGTGGGCTGCTGCTCTGGGTATGAGGGTTGGCGGAGGAGGAATTGCTGGAATGAAAGCTGTGCCATTGGTGTATGCTGTGTTTATTTGGGAGAGGAGATGAAGTCGTTCTGCATGGGATCGAATGTGATGCCTGGTGTGTCAAACAGGCGGTTGATGTCGCCGTGTGATATGATTTCCTGCGGCGTGCCGGTGATGAAGCGGCGGTCAGGGGTAAGCATCCATATCATGTCCGTCATGCGCAATGCCTGGGCTATGTCGTGCGAACTGAACAGGATAGCACGGCCGCTGCTGTGGCATAGGTCGGCGACAAGGCGCAGTATCTCGATGCGGGCAGACACGTCGAGAAACGAGAACGGCTCATCGAGAATAATGACTTGCGTGTCTTGTGCCAATGCCCGGGCAATGAGCGCTTTCTGCCGCTCGCCGTCGGACAGGCAAGCTACATACTCGTCGCGTTTGTAGTCTATGCCGACTTGCTGCATCGCCCTGTCTACAGCAGCTCTGTCTTCATCGCCAAGCCTTCCGAGCGGCCCTGTGTGCGGGTCGCGGCCGAGGCTCACGAGTTCGCGCACTGTGAGTGCGCCTACCTGCAAGGGGTCAGTGGTGACGACGGCTACCATTGATGCAAGCTGGCGGCGCGTCCAGGAGGGCAGAGGCTTCCCTGCGAGCGTCACTTGACCTGAAATCGGGGGCAGCTCGGAGGTGAGCGTGCGTATGAGAGTGGACTTGCCTACGCCGTTCTTGCCTACGAGCGCAACAATCTGCCCTGGCATCAGAGAAAAATCGAGATGCTCGAGTATCGCCTTGCGGCGGTATCCTACGGACAGGTCTTTAGCTTGTATGGCAGGTGTCTTCTGCATCAGTTGAAGTATTTTAGCCGTCGGGCGTTGAGCATTATATAAATGATTACCGGTACGCCGGCAATAGGGGTTATGGCATTGATAGGTATCACGCCGCTGTGCGAGGGCAGCACGCAAACAAGTGCGCAGAGTAGCGACACGGCTGCTCCGACAACCAGGCACGCGGGTATGAGCGTGAAATGATTTGAAGTGCCGAAAGCCATTCGGCAGACATGGGGTACTATCAGCCCTATGAACCCTATTGGTCCGCAATAGGCGGTAACAACAGCAGTTATTATGCCTGAGAGTAACAGCATGGCAGAGCGCAGCCGTGTGACGCGGTAGCCCATCGAAGCGAGGTATCTGTCGCCGAGGAGCATTGCGTTGAGCGGTTTAGTATAGAAGGCTGTAGCTGCGAGCGGCAGCGTCACCGCAACGGCGAGGATGACCGATGCCCGCAGGTCTGTTCCGGAATAGCTTCCCAATCCCCAAACAACGAAGGAGCGCACGCTCTCTGCCGGAGCGAAAAAGTTGAGCAATGAGATGACAGAGGAGGCCAGGTAGCTGACCATGATGCCGACAATGAGCAGCGACAGCGGGCTGCGCAGCATCGAGGAGAAAAGCGAGAGTATGGCGAGGACGGCGACAGCACCTGCCAACGCCCCCCCGATAACCCCGAATGTGCCGGCTGTTTCTTGTATGGCAGGGAATGATGCAGCGCAAAGCATCACTATAGCCACTCCGAGCGACGCTCCTGTGGATATGCCGAGGATGGAAGGCCCGGCAAGAGGGTTGCGGAAGACGGTCTGCAGCATAAGCCCGGCAACGGACAGGGCTGCCCCGGCGACAGCTGCGGTCAATGCCATTGGCAACCGCGACTCGAGGACGATAGTCCGCCAAGCCTCCTTGCTCGTGTCCTGACCGGTGATTATGGTTGTGACCTCTGACGGCGGTATCGACACCGCGCCACAATACAGCATAGCAGCGAACAGAGCCGCCGCTGCAGCTGCAAAGAGGATGATGAGCAGAGTCCTGCGAGATGTCCTGCTGCTGGCTGTCATCAGCGTGTCATTGGCTTGAAATAGTGCAAACTGCCTGTCTTGCCCGAGAAAATGGCGATGTAGTCCTCGAGGAGGCGGTCAGGGTGGAAGGGCGTTTCCTCAAATATGAATGTCGCCTGTGTGTCACAGTAGTACACGCCGCCCTTGTCAACGGCTTGGAAAGAGGCGTATCGCGAATCCATTTTCAATAACGCCGTGCGGGAAAGTTCCTCTCCGAAAACCTGAAGCAACCAGTAGTCTGCATCCTGGGCGCGGTCAAGCACCTGCTCGAATGAAAGGTTGAGCGAGCCGGCAGACTTGTCGTCAGCCCAGGGGTAAATGCCGCCTGCATCGGCTATCATCCGCGCTTTGTAGCTTGCTCCGCCAGGGACGTACCATACGCCCTGATACATATTCTCGGTAAGCACCTTGGGGCGGTTGCTGCTTACGGCAGCCTGTCCGCGCAGGTCGGTATAATGCTTTTCCACAGCTGCGAATATCGAGTCTGCTTTTGCTCGCTCGCCAGTGAGTGCGCCTATGAACTTGATCCATTCAGCACGTCCCAGCGGCGTATTCTCGAGGTTTTCTGCCATTTGTATCACAGGTATGCCGAGTCGGTCAATGCCTTTCAGGTCAGCACCCTCATATTGGTTGACGATTATGGCTTGCGGGTTGAGGTCGATGATTTTTTCCGTCGAGGGAGAGGTTGAAGATCCTATGTCGGTGATAGTGCCGTTGTCAATGCCGTTGAGGACGAAGGGCAGCTTGAAATAAGAGGCATCGGCGACACCCTTGATACACCCGGACTGCCCCAGCTCGTTCATTGCAGCAGCGTGTACCGACGAGTATACTACAGCAGATTTTAGCGGCACAGTGATGACCTGTGTCGCATTGTTGGCTGCAGGCTTTTCAGCACCTTCGGGCAGTAAGATGAAGCGTGAAGTCACCTTGGTGGAATCCTGCGGCGAAAGTATTTCTGCCAGAGTGTAGCCGTCATGGTCGTACATGCGCAGCATCTTGGCATACTGCATCACATTATTGTCATTGTCCGTACCAGCTTTGCCGGACTTGTTGCCCGTGCAGGCGACGGCTAAAAACATTGATGCAATAAGAATCAATGTAAAGCGCAACTGTTTCATATATTGTTGATTATCGTTTGTCATAGCAATGCAGTCTGCATATTACGTCTACGATGCGGTCTATCTCGGGAAGGCCGACATACGGTCCAGCCGGTATGCACAACCCTGAGGCGAACAGACGCTCCGAAGTGCCGTCGGTGTATGCTGGGGCATCGGCAAACACCGGCTGCAGGTGCATCGGCTTCCACAGGGGACGGCTCTCGATGTTGGCTTCACCCAGCGCAATGCGCAACTGCTCTGCGTTAAACCCAGTTATGTCATTGTCAATAAGAATATTGCACAACCAATAGTTGGAGTCGAAATCGCTGTCAGGATTGGAGTGCAGCGAGATGCCCGGTATGTCCTTGAGCAACTCGTCATAGCGTGCGTGTACCATACGGTGGTGGGCTATATGCTCATCGAGGATGTGCATCTGTCCGCGCCCGATGCCCGCGCAGATGTTGCTCAGACGGTAGTTGTAGCCAATGGTCTCGTGCTGGTACCAGGGGAACGGCTCGCGAGCCTGTGTGGCAAGAAACACTGCGCGTTTCTTCACCTCCTCGCTACGGCAAACGAGTGCGCCGCCTCCTGAGGTGGTAATCATCTTGTTGCCGTTGAACGAGAGTGCGCCCATTTCGCCGAAAGTGGAGCATTTACGCCCCTTGTATGACGAACCGAGTGCTTCTGCAGCATCCTCGAGGACAGGTATTCCGTAGCGTGCAGCAATGGCGTTTATTTCATCCCAGCGAGCCGGCATGCCGTAGAGGTCAACGGCTATTATGGCCTTCGGGTAACGTCCTGTGACTTCTTTGCGGGCGAGAATGGCTTTCTCGAGCAGCACAGGCGACATATTCCATGTGTCAGGCTCGCTGTCAACGAACACCGGTTTCGCGCCGACGTAGGCTATCGGGTTGGCAGAAGCGGAGAATGTCATCGACTGGCAGATCACCTCGTCGTCGCGTTCCACGCCGAGCAGCACCAGCCCGAGGTGTATTGCGGCAGTACCGGCACTCAAAGCGGCTACATGGCAGCCGTCACCGAGAAATTGCCGCAGATCCTCCTCAAATCCGTCCACGTTAGGGCCGAGAGGCACGACCCAGTTGTCGTCAAACGCTTGCTTGATATATTCATTTTCCCTGCCCGACATGTGGCACAGGCAGAGCAGTACACGGTCGTTCATAGTTGTTTCAATTTATGGTTGTCATTTGCCGAGGGCATAGTATGTGAAGCCCTCGCCTTCGAGTTCAGCGCGGTCGTAGATGTTTCTGCCGTCGAGGACGACAGGGGAGTGCATGGTCTTGGCAATGGTCTGCCATGAAGGCATACGGAACTCCTTCCACTCTGTGAGCAGCATCAGCGCGTCGGCATCGATAACCGCGTCATACATGTTCTTGCAGTATGTTACTTTGTCGCCGATGCGGCGTCGGCACTCGTCCATTGCTATGGGGTCGTATGCTTTAACCACAGCTCCGGCGCGTGAGAGCAGGTCAATTATGGTGAGAGCCGGGGCTTCGCGCATATCGTCTGTTTCCGGCTTGAAGGCAAGTCCCCATACGGCGACTGTCTTCCCTTTCAGTTCTGATTTGTAGTGGCGGTCGAGCTTCTTGAACAGCAGGGACTTCTGCTGCTCGTTGACCTCTTCTACAGCCGAAAGCACTTTCATGTCATAGCCGTGTTGCTGTGCAGTCCTGATGATAGCCTTGACATCTTTCGGGAAGCACGAGCCGCCGTAGCCACAGCCGGGGTATAGGAATTTCGTGCCTATGCGGTGGTCTGCTCCAATGCCCTTGCGCACCATGTTGACGTTCGCCCCCACGAGGTCGCACAGGTTGGCGATGTCGTTCATGAACGAGATGCGTGTGGCGAGCATGGCATTGGCAGCATACTTTATCATCTCGGCAGAGGGTATGTCCGTAAACAGCATGCGGTCTGAAGAGACGAGAAACGGACGGTAGAGTTTCTTCATCAGCTTGGCAGCACGCTCCGAATCAGTTCCCACGACCACGCGGTCTGGACTCATAAAATCCTTTATGGCTGCGCCTTCCTTGAGAAACTCAGGGTTGGAGGCGATGTCGAAGTCAATGTCTAAACCGCGCTTATCCAGCTCCTCTGAAACAGCAGAGCGTATCAGCTTTGCCGTTCCGACTGGCACAGTGCTTTTGGTGACTATAAGCACATAGCGGTTCATCAGCCGGCCGATGTTGCGAGCCACGTCGAGCACATAGTGCAGGTCTGCACTGCCATCTTCGTCCGGTGGAGTGCCGACGGCTGTGAATATCACCTCCACATCGTCAATTACCTCTGCCAAATCAGTCGTGAATTTCAGCCTTCCCGACTGGTGGTTGCGCTTGACCATCTCGTCGAGGCCTGGCTCGTATATAGGCACGATGCCCTCGCGCAGGGCTGCAATCTTATTGCTGTCTATGTCGATGCACGTCACATCGATGCCCATGTCCGCAAAGATGGCGCGAAACTCCTCGAGCTTATGTGCGTTGTTGCTTGCAAGGATCATGACAGCAGCGCCTCCACAAATTCCGCGGGCTTGAACTCCAGCAGGTCGTCGATCTGCTCGCCGACACCGACGTATTTCACCGGCAGCTGCAGATCGTATGCGATGGCAAAGACGATGCCGCCCTTAGCCGTACCGTCGAGCTTTGTGAGCACGATGCCGGTGAGGTCGGCCGTGTCGAGAAACTGCTTGGCCTGGATG